>JBEHXB010000005.1:0-26993 GCA_048498895.1 Pseudomonadota bacterium | reverse complement strand
GGCCGTGATCGGCAACCGCGTCGGTCCTTCAATCGCCGGCCGGCGAGGCGCGCATCCGATGGCGACGCAAATCTTTACTGGGCTCTGGCGACATCGTCCCTTGCCCGTTCGTAGCGCCGGCCCAACAGAACGGCGATCGGAAACCAGACAAGCGCGACCGCCGCGCCGAAAACCGCAAGCCCCGCGACGCCAAAAGGCAGTATCGCGGCGCTGACCCAGGCCGAGGAAAGATCTCCAAAGCGGTAGACGACCGTGTCGATGACATTCTTCGCCTTGTACTTGGCCTGCTGGTCCACCACCGTGAAAAGCATGTCCCGGCTGGGCTTGGCCACGGCATATTCCGATACGCGCCGTAACACCTGGACGGTTCCGAGTACCAGCAGCACCGGCGAGAAGGCTATCGCCATGAACGCCATCAGCATGATGACAGGGTTGGCCAGAAGTCCCGCGGTGACGCCGAACCGCCGGATGAACCGGCCGGTGCCGAACAATTGGATCAGCACGGCGCCCGAATTTGTCGCCAGGTCGATGACGGCATAGGCCCGGGTGCGGGCGGCGCGGCTGGCGAATTCGTGGCTGATCAGGTCGCCGAGCTGGAAATAGATCACCGTCGATATCCAGGTCATCATCAGCAGGAACAGGGCGATCATTGCCAGATATGGCGAACGCAAAAGCAGCGTGAAGCCGTCGAAGGGATTGCCGCCCAGGCGCCGGGTCAGGGTGGTTTTCTGCGCCGTCGCATCGGTGGCGGCAAAGCGGATCTTTTGCGTCTCCAGCACACGCACCAGGACAGCGGTGATGGTGAAACCGGCGGCCGAGAGCAGCAAAAGAACGTTAGTGCCGGTCAGGCCGACGAACAGGCTTATGAAGGCCGGCGCCGCGATGGTGCCGACCGTTCCGCCCGCCGCGATGAAACCAAAGAGCCTTTTGGCCTGGGTGCTGGAGAAAATGTCGGCCAGCAGACTCCAGAACACCGAGATGGTCAGAAGATTGAAGGTGCTGAGCCAGATGTAGAACGCTGCCGCCACCAGGCGGTCGTTCCCGGCGCGCTCGAACAGTGCGAAGAAGACCAGCATGGTGATGGCGATGAAGCCGTATATCCAGGGCAGGAAGACCGACAGCCGGAAGCGTGACGCCAGGCCGGCAAACACCGGCGCCGCCGCCAGGCTCAGAAGAAAGGTTCCCGTAAAAAGTTCCTGAAGGTGGGGGACGCCGTAAACCGTACCCATCGTGTCGCGCAGCGGCCGCAGGATGAAATAGCTGAACATCAGGAAGAAGAAATAGACGAAGGCCACAAGGACGATGCCGACTTCGCGGGGCTCTATGTCGGCACCCCGGTTCAGCATGCGCACGAAAAAGCCATCGATCGCGGCGGCCATGTCGTCCCTCCCTGCCTGTCAGACCTCCATGGGTCTTTCGATAATGGCGGCTTGCGCCCTGCCCGCCAGCATCTGATACCGGCGCCCGATCAACAGCGCCACGATGCCCCAGGCCACAGCGACCAGAGCGCCAAACCCCGCGACGACAAGCAGGCCGAACCCCGCGCCGCGCAGGCCCGCCTGCATCCAGGCCGCCGTCAGGTCGCCAAAGCGGTATACCGAGGTGTCGATGACGTTCTTGGCCTTGTAACGGCTCTGCTGGTCAACCACCGTGAACAGTATTTCGCGGCTTGGGCGGGCAACAGCATATTGAGAGATGCGCTGCAGCGCCCGCGCCGATTGGACCACCAGGAAGGTCGGCGCCAATGCCAGCACCACGAATGCGCCCGCCATCAGGATAGGGCTGAGAACAAGGCCGAAGGTCACGCCAAAACGGCGAAGCAACCAACCCTGGCCCAGGATCAGGATCACGGCGGAACAGATGTTCACGAAGAGATCGACGTCGGCGAAGGCGATGGCGCGGCTTTCCACCGCGGAATAGGTCCTGGCCACGAAATCGGCCTGCAGAAAATAGAGCAACGTGGCGACCCATGTCATGAGCAGGAAAAATCCCGCCTGGCCCAGCAGATAGCGCGACTGGAAAAGCAGCGTGAAACCGCGCAAGGGGTTGCCGGGCAGATTGTGATCCAGGGTCGTGCCCTGTGCACCCGTCCCCGCCTTCTGAAGCTGCGTCTTCTCGCGCATCAGCAGGTGCACCAGCACAATGACAATCAGGAATCCCGCGCACGCCATCAGCAGCAGGCCGGCGATGCCGATGGTCCTGACAAAAGCGGTGGTGATGATCGGGCCAAAGATGGCGCCCACGCTGCCGCCGGCCGCAATGAACGCAAACAGCCGCGTGGCCTGGTCGGGTGAAAATGTATCGGCCATCAGCGTCCAGAAAATCGAAATCAGGAAAAGATTGACGACGCTGAACCACAAATAGAAGGCGGCGGCGGTCCAGCGATCTCCGGGGATGGTTCGGAAGAGGCCATAGAACAGCAGCAAATCGAGCAGCAGGAACCAGAACACGCCGGGCAGCAGACGCGTCAGGCGGATATTCGCCGCGCTCCATGCGAAGATGGGGGCGCATACGAGCGTGATTACGAACGTTCCGGTAAAGAGATCCTGCAATTGCGCGACGCCGAAAACCGTGGCCATGGTGTCGCGCAGCGGGCGAAGGATGTAATAGCTGGCGAGCAGGATGAAATTGCATGAAAACGCCAGCATGACGCCGCGCAGTTCGGACGGCTGCGCTTGCGCAACGCGGCCCGCCAGGCGCGACAGCGGCAATAAAGCAGAGCGGGCCATGAGCGGGATCCACAATTGCTGCGGCGCGCCATAGCGGCCTCTTGACCCGATATTGGGGCCGATGACGGAATTTCGCAACGGCGAGGCCGTTTGTCGGTCTCCACCGCCGTGCTAGTATCTGCCGACGGAGAGCGCGGATGCTGATCAGGCGCGGATTTCTTGTCCAGGGATTGGTCATGCTGGCAACGGGCGTGCTGTCCCCCGCGTTGCGCGCCCAATCCGCCAAACCCAAGGTCGGATTCATCGGCGCCGGTCGGATCGGCAGTCAGTTGGCGGCATTCTGGGCGCAGTCGGGATATCCGGTGATGATCTCGGCGCGCAATCTGGAGCCGCTCAGGCAGTTGGCGGCGCAAATAGGTTCCAATGTCCAAGTTGGCACGCCCGCCCAGGCGGCTGCCTTTGGCGAAGTTGTCGTCGTCACCGTGCCATATGGCGCCTTGCCGCAAGTTGGACGCGATTACGCCCGCGAGCTCAAGGGCAAGATCGTCCTGGACACCTGCAATCCCAATGTGCGCCGCGACGGCGACATGACCAGGGATGCGCTGGAGAAAGGCACCGGCGTCATGGACCCCATTTACCTGCCCGGAACGCGCCTGGTGCGCGCTTTCTCCACGGTTGGTGCGGCGCAGCTGACGTCCAGTGCCAACCGCCCTGGCGAGCGCATCGGCATCCCGCTCGCGGGCGACGACAGGGAAGCACTGATGGTCGTCGCCCAGATGGTCCGCGATGCGGGTTTCGAGCCGGTGATCGTGGGCGATCTTTCCACCGCCAAAAGTTTCGACACTGGCACGGCCGTCTATGGCAAGGCGCTGCCCGCCAGCGCGGTGCGCGCCGCGCTGAATGTGAACGTCGCGCCGGCGGACAGGTAAGCAGGCCTGCCGTCAGTCCAGCGACTCGACATACTTGATCATGCGCGCCCGCTGTGCCGCGTCCGGCAGGCGGCCCAGGCCGGCCTTCAAATTATCGGCCATGTGGGCCGGGTTGCTGGTGCCGGGAATGACGGCCGTCACCGCCGGGTGTGCCAGGATAAACTTCAGGAAGAACTGGGCCCAGCTGGCGCAGTCGAATTCGGCAACCCATTCCGGCAACTGTTTGCCCAGCGCGGTGCGGAACAGGCGCCCGCGCCCGAACGGCAAAGCAACCAGCACCGCCGTTCCCGCATCCGCCGCCGCCGGCAGCAAACGGGTCTCAGCCTCGCGATTGTCGATGGCGTAGTCGATCTCCAGGAAGTCCGGCTTTTCACGGCGCACAATGGCTTCCGTCGCCGCATATGCGCTTTTGAAAGTCGTGGTGACGCCCGTATACCGGCACAGCCCCCGGGCCTTCAGCGCGTTCAGGCCCGCAAGGCTCTGGCCGGGATCGCGCACATTATGAAGCTGGAGCAGGTCAAGCTTGTCGGTCCTGAGGCGTTTGAGACAGCCTTGCGCCTCCTCTGCCTCGCCGCCGGGGCGATATTCCTCCAGCTTGGTGGCGATAAAGACGCGAGGCCGCAGCTTCCTGGCGGCGACAATGTCGCCCACCACATTCTCGGCCTGGCCGTAGGACGGCGCGGTATCGATCAACGTACCGCCGCCATCCACCAGCGTTTGCACCACGGCGGCGGGCCCGGCCCGTTCCGATGGGCCGACATCAAAGACCTCGGACGTGCCGACACCAACGACCGGCAGCACTTCTCCCTTCCCATGCGGGATCGGCCGCGTGCGCAGTTTTGCTGCTTCGGCCTGGGCGCGAGACCCCGCCATCAATATGCCTGCTCCACTTCCAAGAACGGTCCGGCGAGTCCAATTCGGGGTCATATCCTTCTCCTGTTGCAGGAAGACATGAAGAACCGCACAGCCCTATGGCTGGCCCATCATACCAGATCGCCCATCATACCAGATCAATTGCCAGGATCGATCACCTGCGCGAGGAACCGGGGCCCGCGACGGCATGCTTCGCCGACCCGCTGACAGGACCGCAAAACCCGGCCCTCCGACGCATGCGGGTCGCGCCTACTGCGTAACCAACTGAAGCGGGGGCTTGGCCTGTTCGGCTCCCGGCGGCAATGGCGCATCGGGGCGCTGATCGCCGGCATCGTTCTTTTCACCGTTGGGCGGTGTCGGTTCGGTGTAGTTCCAGGGCGTTGGCGATTGGACCTGGCCCGCCGGGACCTGCTCTTCGGGCGCGCTATCGGGCGCAGCGCTCGTGGTCACGCCAAAGGTGGGCGTGGGCTTGTTGCTGAGGCTTTGTATATAGGCCACCAGTTCCCAGATTGTGCGATCGGGAAGCATCGCTCCAAACGCGGGCATGCCCGCGCTCCGGCCCTGGGCGATATCCAGATAGATGTTGGCGGGTGAGGATCGGTAGATCCAGGTGTCGTTGCTGAGGGCCGGACCCATGCCGCCGCCGCCATTGGCCATGTGGCAGCCGGAGCAATTGAAGTTCTCGAAATCCTTCATGCCGCGGATCACCGCATCGGGATCGTTTTTCAGCGGGTTCTGCATGTCGGGATTGAGTCCGTTGCTGTTGCCTCCGGGATATATCCCCGAGACCGGCACCCGCAACATCGCTTCGGCCGGCACCATTCCGCTGTAGCCTTTGGCAAGGGCGGGCTTCTTCCATGCCCCCGGCATCATGGCGCTGCTGACACCCACCGCCACGACAACGACCACCAGACCGGTGAGGGCAATCACGATCCACAGAAACCGGTTCATGTTGCGCCTCCCTTGGGCAGGGCGAAGACCATCAGGGTCGATCCGCCGCTGGTGACGCTGGGAAGGTCGGTAACGGCTCCCGTATAGCCCAGCGCGCCGTTCCTGACCCTGGGATCGATCTCGGCGTTGGCGAGCGCGCCGGCCCACCCTCCCACTCCCGACAGCATGGCAATGTATTGCCGGCCGTCTGCGCCCTGATAGGTCACCGGCTGACCGATGAAGCCCGACGGCGCGCGGAACTGATAAAGAAGCTTTCCGTTGGTGGCATTCACCACCTTGAACCAGCGATCCATGGTGCCGTACACCGCAATATTGCCGGCGGTGACCATGGTCCCGCTCCAGACCGGAAATTTTTCATGGATGGCCCAGACCTTTTTGCGGCCGGTAAGGTCCCAGGCGGCAAATTCACCACGATAATGGCCAGGCCCGGCATACATGTTCACGGTGGCGCCGACATAAGGCGTACCGGGAATGTAGGTCGCCTCGCTGGTCTTGTAATCCATGCACAGATGCTGGTGCGGGATATAGAGAAGCTTCGTCTTGGGCGAATAGGCAGTGGGCTGCCAATCCTTCGCGCCCGGTGAAGCCGGGCAAATCCCCCTGACATTCTTGCCCAGCAAGGGCGTGAGCGCCGGATTGTAGTTGGGCCGCCCCTTCCTGATGTCATAGGACAGTATCGATGTCTGGGTGTCGTACTTGTCGGCGCTGTATATCTGTCCGGTTTTCCGGTCGATCACGAACATGAAGCCGTCGCGGCCGGGGTGAACCAGCACGGGCCTCACCTGTCCGTTTATGGGCAGGTCCAGCAGAAGATTTTCGTTGATCTCGTCATAGTCATACATGTCATGCGGATTGATCTGGTCGGCCCAGATCGCATCGCCCGTGTCGGCGTCGCGCGCGAAGATGGTGGCCGTCCATTTGTTGTCGCCTTCGCGCTGGTTGGAATTCCAGGGGCCCGGATTCCCGGTGCCGTAAAAGATAAGGTTGGTCTTCGGGTCATAGCTGATCCAGCCCCATACCGGTCCTCCACCCGACTGCCAGCGGCCGTTGGGCCAGGTGGTGATGCCCAGATTCTTTCCCCTGGCGTCAGGATAGAAAGGCTTGAAGCGCGGTCCGATCTTCACGTCCTTGTCGCTTCCCACGGAGTAGGCCCGCCAGACAATCTTGCCAGTCGCTTCGTCCAGCGCGGTCACCCAGCCATGAACTCCCATTTCGCCGCCGGAATTGCCGACAAACACTTTTCCATGCGCGGCCAGGGGGGCCATTGTCAGGGTCTGACCCCTGGTTATCTCGCCCAGCTTGGTGGCCCAGACTTCCTTTCCCGTCTTGGCATCCACCGCCACCGTGTGATTATCGAGGGTGTTGTAGAATATCTTGCCGTTGTCATAGGAGGCGCCGCGATTTACGACATCGCAGCAGGCTTCACCTTGTGCCGACGGATCGACATGGGGTGAGTATTTCCACTTCATCTGGCCGGTGGTTGCGTCGAGTGCGAACAGCTCGTTGGGATAGGCGCCCACCACATACATGACCCCATCGACGATCAGCGGCGCGGCTTCCTGGCCATGGTTGGAACCGACCGAAAAGGTCCACGCCACCTGCAGCCTGGATGCATTGCCGGCGTTGATCTGGTCGAGCCGCGAAAAGCGGGTCAGGGAATAGTCCTTGCCCGCCAGCGGCCATTGCCGGTCGTCGCCTTGCAGAACGGCATTGTCCTGGGCGAGTGCTGTGCCGGAAAGGAGTAGCAGGATGGCGGAGAAAAGATGTTTTTTCATGATGTCACCAGGTGAGAGTCACTTATCCAGCGCGAAAAGAGGTAGGTGGCGATCCCAAAGAACACCAGGTTGGCAGGCACCCACATCAACAGGCCCGCAAGCTGCTGGTCGCTCATCCGTGTCAGGCCGAAGCGGGCGGCATCCTCATGCGGCATCACGCAGATCGCGCGCGGTGCAAACAGCATCACCACACCCGGAAGATCCGTCAGCACTGCCGCGGTCATCACAAGCAGGGCGCGGGCGGCGTCTCCGAACCGGTTGCGGCCCAGCACCCCGCTCCAGAAGCACACCGCGCAGGCCAATATTGAGCCCAGTTCCAGCAATTCCGTCGCCGGATTTCCTGCCGCCCATTGAAAGGCCGACGGCCAGTGCCAGAACAGGAAGACCGTGATGAACAGCGCCCAACCGGCCACGGGCGGCATCCTGACCTCGATCCCCGCAAGCACCAGCAGGGGCGCGGCGATTGCAATCAACAGCAGGTGCTGGGCCATGTGCGCGGAAAACAACATTTCGGCGGCCGGCCAGAGCAACGCGACGCCCAACAACGCCAGCAGCGCACACGCCAGGGCGATCAGCTTTGGCATGGCGGCACCGTGATGGTGGCGATGGTGTTGAACAGGATCGCGAAAAAGAACCAAAGCGAGGACAGCAAGCCCCAGATTGCAAGAAAGCTGTTGCGGCCTTCGCCGGTGTGAAGGACGTAACGATGGCTTGCGCCCCCGTCGGCCATGCGCCAGGCCCGCCAGGATATCAGCCCGCCTGCGACGGCGGCGGCGAGTGCGACGGCATCGAATGCCATCAGGACATTGAAAAGGAGTCCGACCGTGGGAGGCATGACCGGCTGATCGCCCGGATAGCAGGCGAAGGCGCTGACGCTGTAGCCCAGAAGAATCTGGCCGATCCAGAAGATAGGCGCGGCACATGCGCCGAACAGCAGGGTGAGGAATTTCACGGAGCGGGTTTCCGGTGCCGCGCCGGTTGGGTCTATCGTTTGGCTCATGCCCGCAACCCCAGCAGTGGTGTTATGTAGAACGTGAAGAAGACGGCCAGCCACACCACATCGACAAAGTGCCAATACAGCGCCCCGATATGGATGTGCGCATAGCGCACCCGGTTGAAATATCCTTGACCCGACCACCAGGTCAGCGCCGCGAGCATGGCGACGCCCACCGCCACATGCGCCATGTGGAAGCCGGTAACGACGAAATAGAGCGAGGAATAGGGCGAGGACGCGAGCGCAAAGGGCCTTTGCGCCCATTCGAAATACTGGATCACCAGAAAGACCAGCCCAAGGCAGGCGCCAATCCCGAGGCCCAATGCCAGGCGCACCTTGTTGCCACGCTCGATACCAAGCTGTGCCCAAGCCACGGACGCCGATGAAAGCAGCAGAATGATCGTGTTGGGCAGCGCGAGGGTAAGGGCCGGCCGCCCCCCTTCCGGGAAGGTCCCCGGAAAATGCGGCTGCACTGCCAGGTAGTAGTAGGAAAAGAGCAGGTAGGCGAACAGCGACGCCTCGGTAAAAATAGTGAAGATCATCGCCCACCAGCCGCTGGCGCGCGTATTGAGCGCGCCGACCGGCAGCTGCGATGAAAGCTGCGCCCGCTCAGCCATGTTGTGCCCTTCCCGGTGCAGGCGCCGCGGTTTCGCCTAGCCTTGCTTCCGGCCACAACCAGGCCAGAACCGAAGCAGCCGTGCAGGCGCCGCCCACGACCACCACCCACCAATTGATCAGTGCCAATCCGATCGCGACAATGGTCATGGACAGCGCCAGGCAAAGCGGCACCAGCGTATCGAGCGGCATCTTGAGGATGACGTTGGGTTCGGCATCCACGGTCGTGGTGCCCAGCGCCTCCTTGCCGTGATCCAGCACCAACCCGCGTTGAACCTGACTGCGCTCGCCGGCGGGCATCCCCAGGCGATCCTCCCACAAGGGATGACGGCTGGCGACGGTGGGAATGACGGCGAAATTGTAGGGCGGGGGCGGCGATGTGGTTGCCCACTCCAAAGTCGGTCCGTCCCAGGGATTGGCCCCTGCGGAAACGCCATGCCGAAGACTGTTGATCACATTATAGATCAGCAGGAGAACGCCTATGGCGAAGACGAAGCTTCCAAGCGTGGTGATCAGATTGAGCCAATCCCAGCCCATGGAGTCGGAAAAGGTATAGATGCGTCGTGGCATTCCCAGCAGGCCGGAAATGTGCATCGGAAAGAATCCCAGGTTGAAACCCAGGAACATGGTCCAGAAATTCCAGCGGCCAAGCCGCTCGTCCATCATTTTGCCGGTGAATTTCGGGAACCAGAAATAGAGCGCTCCCACGACGGGAAAGACGTTGATGCCGATCAGCACATAGTGGATGTGCGCCACGACGAAATAGGTGTCGGTCAGCTGCCAGTCCACCGGAACCGAGCCGGTCATGAAGCCGCTGACACCGCCGATGGTGAATAGAATGATGAAGGACGCGAAGAACAGAAATGGCGTGGTAAAGACCGGCCTGCCCGTCCAGATGGTGGCAAGCCAGGCGAAGACGCCGACCGCGCTGGGCACGGTGATGATGATGCTGGCGGCGCTGAAGAAGGAAAGAGAGATATTGGGCAAGCCGGTTGCGAACATGTGGTGCACCCAAACGCCAAAGCCGAGCACCATGGTCGCCACGGTGGCCAGCGCGACCGCGGTGTAGCCGACAAGCGGCCGCCGGCAGAAAACCGGCAACCCGTCCGACACCATGCCCATTGCCGGCAGCACGATTGCGTAGACCCACGGGTGGCCGAACATCCAGAACAGGTGCTGCCACAACAGGGCCGAGCCGCCGGCCGTCGTATCAAAGAAATGGGTGCCCAGATTGCGGTCCATCCACAGCAGGAAGAACGCCAGGCTGACGGAAGGAATGGCGAAGAGGTTGGCTGCATTGGCCGTCAGCGTGCCCCACACCATGATCGGAACACGATTGATGGACATGCCTGGCGCCCGCATCCGCAGGAATGTGACGATGAAATTCACCGCGCCGACGGTGGTGGAGATTCCCAAAAGGATCATCCCAAGGGCGTAGATGTCGATGTTGGGACCGTTATTGTAGGCGCGCGCAGCCAGGGGCACATAGTTGAACCAGCCGACATTCGGGCCGAACCCGACCAGGAAGGCGGAATAGAGAAACAGGCCGGCACAAAGATAGATCCAGTAGCTTAGGGCGTTCAGCCTGGGCAGGGCCATGTCGCGCGATCCCAGCAGCAGCGGCCAAAGATAATTGCTGAAGCCGGACAGGACGGGGCCGGCATACAGGAAAATCATGGTCATGCCGTGCATGGTGAAGAGCTGATCGAATTGCTCCGGCTTCAACACATGCATGTTTGACCAGGCGAGCTGCACCCGGAATATCAGCGCCTCAATTCCTCCCGCGATCAAAAAGGCGAAGGCGGTGATGATGTAGCGAAGGCCGATTTCCTTGTGGTCCACCGTGGCGAGCCATCCCATGAAGCCCGGCCTGGTTTCCCACAGGGACTTGAGCTTTTCCGTCAGCGGCGTATCGACTTCGGTGACGGTGGGGCTACGCTCATAATCGCTTGTGCTGGCCATGCGCTAACCCAGTGTCTCGAGGTAAATATTGATTTTGGCCAGATCGTCTTCCGACAGGGTTGGCGACGGCATCAGGCTGCCCGGCTTGACGCTCTGGGGATCGGCAATCCAGTGCGCGCGTGCGGGCCCGTCATTGACCAGTGTTCCAGCGGCGATGGTGGTGCGCTGCATCAGGTGGGAAAGATCGGGCCCCAGGGCGCCCGCGGCCTCCGTGCCGCGCACGGTATGGCAACTGCCGCAATGGACCACGAAATCAGCCTGCCCTATGGCGGCCGCGCCCTGGGGCGGGGTGGGCCGCGTGAGCTGGTGGTCCCACCACGCGCGAAAATCCGCTTGCGGCTGCGCCACAACGACCATCGCCATGTGTGCATGCTGGACGCCGCAATATTCGGTGCACTGACCGCGGTAGGTACCCGGCGCAGACGCCTCGATCCAGGTCTCATTGGTCAGGCCGGGAATTGCGTCCATCTTGCCTGCCAGCTGGGGCACCCAAAAACTGTGAATCACATCCCCGCCGATCAGTTTCAGGCGAACCGGCACGCCGACAGGAATATGAATCTCGTTGGCTGTAAGAAAACTGCGCGAGACATCACCGCTCAAGTAGCGGACCTGCCACCACCATTGCCTTCCGGTGATCTCGATGGTGACGGCCGGCGTGCCGGAAGGCGCCTGTATCTGCGCCAGCACCTTCACTGTCCAGACCACGGTAAGAAGCAGGACCGGGGCGGTGATGCCCACGCCGATCCACAACCAGTTCAAGCCGCCTTCATGGGATTGCAGTACGATTTTCTCGCCCTGCACCCACGCCTGCCCCCGGCGGTGCCAGATCGCTCCGGCGAGCAGCGCGCCAATCACTGCGATCACCGCGATCGAGATGATCAATAATCCCCAGGTCAGCCAGACAACGGGAACCGCTTTCTGGCCCGCTCCGCTCAAATACTGGAGTGGGGCGGCGTGCGCCCGAACCGGCGCCAACGCTGTGAGGACGAGCAGGGTTCTCTTGAAATGCACGAATGGCCCCACCGGAGAGAACTGATCGAGCAACGCGTTACATTCCTATTCGATCCATCGCAGCGGCCATGCGCGATGGCGATAGCCGTCCCACGTCGCTATTTGCCGTTCGAGGAGGCGCCGATCTCTGTTGCTACATCTGCCTCGTTCAGCCCGCTGGCCGGATGACCGTAGCCGGAACTCGATTTCCCCATCAGGCCGATATCGAAAATGATGGCATCGTTGTTGTCGGCCGTTATGCCGGCCGGAACCTTGTCCAGTCCAAGCGCTTTTCGGACTCGCCAGGCGACGTTGTGATCTCCCGGAGATGTGTCACCTGAGACACCAATGCCGCCGACGATGAAATTTCCGTCATAAAGCGCAAGGCCGCCGGCAAAGACCACCACGCCACTGGCCTTCTTGCCGACCATCGGATCGCTCGCGGTGCCATAGGCGCGCGTATCGCCGCCATACATGCTGGCGGTATCCACCGGATTGGTGTCCGCCAGGCCATAAAGGAATCCGCCCGGTTGCGCGCCCGCGTAGAGATTGGCGGTGGAGAACGCGAATTTCGGCAGGCTCAGCGCATTGGCGGTGTTGGCCTTGGCGACGGCAATGGCCCGACTTCCTGGCCATTGGTCGCCCACATCCTCGCCGCTGTAACAGACGGCGCGCACTATCCCCATGCGATCGACAACCGCGGCCCACATGTGATTGTCCAGTCCACCATTGCTGGGACCTCCACAAGGCTTGATGCTGGCCCTGAGCACATTGCGAAGGGTCTGATGATCGAGTGACAGGGGCATGGCATTCTCCTGATACAGACGGAATGGAAATCAGGAGCAGGCAAACCGGTTCCGCGCCCAGCCTCGATCAGCGGTCGTTTCAGGATCGCCGCGCCGGTCGGGGTTCCACAACGGCCGCGTCATCTCGTATTCACAAAAAAGGCCGCCTGCCCCACCGTTACGGCAAGGCAGGCGGCGCTCCTGGTGAAGGGGCTACTGCAAATCGATTCTGAAAACAGAACCGCCCGACGGGCTGTTCATTGGCGGGTATCCCGGATGCTGGTAGGCCGGAACGTCGATAGACCAGCTCGGATGCTCACCGGCGTCGACGCCGTAAAGCTGCCCGTCATGGACGGCGACATCATGAATATCGCCCTGATCAGGCAGGAAGGTTACGGTTTCCACCACTTCACCGGTCTTGCTGTCGTATTTGACCAGGCCAGGAGTATAGCCCTCGTAGCCGACGGTGCCCGGCTTCTGAAGGCCTCCCACCTGCCAGATGAAACCATTGTCGTACTCGATGCCGTGCAGACGGGTGGCGAACTGGGGCAGGCGGGTCTCGCGGAACATGTATTCGACTTGCCAGCTCTTGGGGTCGATCCGCATCAGGCAGCCCATGCGGTCCGCCGCGATCCACAGCTTGCCGGTACTGTTGTCCCAGGCCATGCCATGCGACGAACCGCCATCATCGGACGGGCCGAACGGAATCTGGCGACGGCTGACCTGCTTGCCCGTTGCGATGGACGTCTGGAACACCCCGTCGATCGGGGGATTGGGATGGTTGATCTGGGCAGCGCCCTCGCAAGCGCTCCAGATATAGCCGCCGCCAACCGTCATGCCGGTGCAGTCCCGCGTGCCCTGCATGATTGTCTTCAACACCTTGCCCTTGAAGTCCAGCAACCATAACGCTTCGGGCCTGCCGTCGTGACGCTGCTCGGCGACCCAGAACCCCTTTCCGTCCGGATCGGTGGCGATGCAGTTGGGATAGCCGGGCGGCGCCATAAACAGCTTGGTCGTCTTCGCCATCCGGTTGGGAATCTTCTTGGGCGGGCTGGGATGGGCCAGGCTTCGCCCCAGCATATCCGTTCCGGGTTTGCGGCCCGGTATGGGCTTCTCAAGCTCGGTCGCCAGCGCAGAGCCGGAACCAAGTGCCATCAGCCCAAGGCCGGCCGTCAGGAACTCTCTTTTACCAATGCCTTGCATGCGTATCCTCCTTGAACGATCCAATCCAGGCCTGGCTTAGAAATTAAAGCGAATGCCGGTACGGAAGAAACGACCGAGCGGGTCATACTGGTTGGAGCCGTAGCCGCCCTGGCCGCCGCCACCGGCTGTTACCGGCTCGATATCGTTGAACAGGTCGGTGACATTCAGATAGAGCCCGACAACGCCGTTGGATACTGGAATGTCGTAGTTGAAGTTGACGTCGAACAGCACCTGCCCGGGAACATGGATCGGCGGAAGGGTCGCCGCATCAAGCGTCTTGTCGAACAGACCGGAGCCAGAATAGCGCATCTGGAGGAAGGTTGAGAAAGGGCCGTTCGTGTAGAGCGTCTGCAAGGTCCAACGCCATTGCGGATGATCGTCTTCGCCGGCGTAGTTTATGGTCGAGACGCCCGCTGTCTCCTGGGTAAACTTGCCGACATAGTTGGCGATGCCGTGGAAGTTCAGCGTCCCGTTCATATCGCTTATTTCCGACAGCGAGAGCGCATAGTTGGCTTCGAAGTCGACGCCTGAGGTCTGCATCCCCACCAGATTCTGCGGCGATGTGATGGTTCCGAACAGGCTGCCATCAGGATTGCGCAGCACGAACTGACATTCTTCCGCGGCGCCCTGGGCACATTGCCGGACGATCAACTGGCTGGAGATGTTGCCGATCGCCTTGTTGATCTCGATCCGGTACCAATCTGCCGACGTCTGCAAACCGGGCAGCCATTCGGGCTGGTAAACCACGCCGGCCGTGGTGGTGTTGGCGGCCTCCGGCTTGAGGTTGGGATTGCCCTGGCTGTAATTCTGGGCCTGAGCATTCACTGGATGAGTCCCGTCAGGGTTGGTGATGCCATAGTCGATGATGCTGCCGTGTCCGCCATTCACCGCCGCGAACAACTCATTCAGGTTGGGCGCGCGGATGTCGCGCGAACGGGTGCCGCGCAAACGCACCTCGTCGGTGACGTCCCAGGTCAAGCCGGCTTTCCAGGTGAAGGCGTTACCGCTGGTGCTGTAGTTGGCGATACGGGCTGCCCCATTGAAGTCCATCTTCTGGGCGAAGGGCAGATCGCGCAGCAGCGGAACTACCGTTTCGACATAACCTTCGGTCACTTCATAGTTGCCCGATTGAGCGAAGTAGTTGCCCACGCGGAATGGGCCCTTGACACCCGTGACCGGATTGAACTCGTTGCCCTCCGGCGCGACCGTCTGATTCATCGCCTCATAGCGCCATTCGCCGCCGGTGGCGAAGGAGACATCGCCCGCCCACAGCGAAAATGGCGTGCCGGTGAGGTTGAAGGCCAGATCGTCTTCGATGATCTGGGTTTTTCGCCAGTCGGTGCCGGTCAGATATTTAAGCTGGCCGTCGGTGGCGCCATTGAAACCCCTGCCATCGACGGGCGCGTTCATGCCACTGCTGCCCATCATGTTGAACGGCACGCAGCCATTGCCAGGATCAGTCAGCGTCGAACGACAGACTATCTGGCCGTTGTTGACGACCGCATCCGACGCCAGGGCGACATGCTCCATGATTTCGTCATTGAGCGCAGTGACCGATTCGTCAGTCTGCGCATTCTCGAAATGTGCATCCCAGGCCCAGCCGTCTAAGATATTACCCTTGGCGCCCAGAACCGCGCGGAAGACGCTGTTGTCGTGCTGGATCCATGTGCGCGGCAGGTTGGCGAAGTATTTATTCAGCGTGAAGCTGGCGATATTGTTGGCCTGCATATAGTTGGCCAGCGACGGCGACAGATAGGCATTGTCGGAGTTTATCGTGAGCGCCGTCGCGCCCAGATTTTGGTCATAGGAACCGATCTGGTAGTCGTAATTCGACACGCCATAATTGACTGTCGCGTAGACGCTGAGATTTTCGTTGAAATCCCAGGTGGTCCGCTCATAGAAGGTGGCGCGCGTGGCCGGTTCCGAACCGGGCAGAAATTGCAGCTTTATGCCATCGCCGCCGACCATGGTGGTGCCGGTCACGTACTGCCCGTAATTGAATGGGATGGGGCTGCCATTGGCATCGAAGGTCGTACCCTTAAGCAGGCTCGAAGACCGGCCGCTGTTCAGCTTGCTGCCCGAAACGATGCCGGCGTAATTGGCCTGTGACGAACGCACGTCGCAGAAAAAACCCTGCTTGGTTGGGCTGCCGGCGGGCAGCGTGATTTTCTGGCAGCTTTTCTTGCCCAATGGCGTGCTGATGAGCGAGTAGATGCCATCAGAGTGATACCACTCGGCACCCATAACGATGTGCCCATGGCCACCCCCGAAGCTGGTGCCCATCGCCAGAGAAGCCTTGTTTTCCGCATCCTGACCGAGGTTGCTGATGCCGCCGCCCACGCTGCCCTTCACGCCCTCAAACTCGTTATCAAGAATGAAGTTGACCACGCCGGTCACTGCATCGGAGCCATAGGCTGCCGAGGCGCCGCCGGTGACTACTTCCACGCGCTGGATCAGGGCCGTTGGAAAGAGCGAGATATCAACACTGCCAGCGGATGTGGAGGCCACGAAGCGCTGGCCATCCAGCAGCACCAGGGTGTTATTGGCGCCCAGGTCGCGCAGATTGAGGAAAGAGCCGCCCGAACCGCCGGAGCCAGTCGAACCGCGCGGTTGGGAGCTCGACGCCAGGACGGGCATCTTGGTAAGAGCGTCCGTCGGCCCGCCGGGGTTGGCCATGTTCAGAATATCAGCGCTTTGCACCGTAAGTGGCGTGGGCGATTCATAGCCTGGCCGCGCGATGCGCGAGCCGGTGACGGTGACCGATTCCGTAGTTTCCTGAGCCATCGCGCCGGCCGTGCTCAGCGCATAGAGTGCCAGTGCCGAAGTGGTCGCAAACAGATGCAGTTTCATGAAGCCTTCCCCCTTTTTGAACAGACTTTGATGGCCGATTGACCCCTCGTCCCGTGCTTGCCTTGCCATCGGCGGCGACGGAGCGCGGCGAGCGTCCCGAACGGGAGAGCTCGTCGCTTGAAACAGATCGCATCCAAACGATCATTTATGATACTGATGGGTTCCTTCCGTTATCTGATCAGGACGTAATTCACGTCAGGCTTCATCCGCGAACTGCAGAAGCCCGCGGATATAGCCGTAGCAAAAGGCGAAGTTGGCCGGGCCAGCCCCATCCGGTCCCACCGGAATATGATCGGGAACCAGCATGCCGTCGTACCCGATGTCTCGATAAACCCGAACAGCCTTCGCCATGTTCACAGAGCCCTCGTCGGGGAATATCTCGATCACAACATCGTCGCGGTGGCCGCGAACGTTTCGAAAATGCACAAGGAAGATCTTTTTGCGCTCGCCGAACCAGCGAATGACGTCATAGATCTGGTGACCGGGGTCCTCGAGATCCTCCGAAATCGTGCCCTGGCAAAAGGCCAGCCCGTGATAGGGGCTGTCCTGTATGCCGACAAACCTCTGAAGCCCATGGATGGTGCCGAGCACACGCACGACACCGTGATAGCCCTCCGGCGGCACGCCGGGATCCTCGGGATGCAGCGCCATCTTGATCTTGTATTCAGTCGCAACCGGCACGACCCGATCCAGAAAGTAAGTGATGCGCTCCCAAATCTCGTCGGCGGTGGGATGTCCCACCAATTTGGTGAAGGCCTCCACCGTGTTCCCGGGACTGTGATCCTTGACGGTCTGCTCCTCCCCACCGGTCCAGGCGGTCATCAGCGGACTGCCCTTCATATCGCTAATGCGCCAGCGATGATTCTGCGTATCGCCGCGGCCAGGTACCAATGCGCTGCGCAGGATCGGCATCAGGGCCAGATTGTATTTCACCGCGGGGATGCCGACCTGGGCGCATGTCTTGATCAGATTCTGGAATGCCTCGATCTCACGATCGCGCCCAGGCAAGCCCAGAATGATATCGGACGGACGGCCGCCCGAGCTCATGAATTTCGCGCTGGTCATGTCCACGCTGAGCGCGTGCTTTTCCGCCAGGGCAAGCAGCGCCTTGAACTCATCCACCGTACCATAAAGACGGGAGGGATCACCCTGGACGGGATTGGCGACTATATTCGCGATGCCATAGCGCGCCAGGTAGGCGAAATGCTCGTCAGTAGAAGGACCGCTCTGGCATCCCAGCTTCATGTATACCGGTTTGCGGACATCGGCAGCGGCCGAAGTCGCGGTGGGCATCATGCCCATCGAGGCGACCCCGGCGGCACCCGCGCCAGAAAAACCGACAAACTTCCGGCGATCGAAAGTATTCATGGTTCTTCCCTGTCTTGGGGATGTTGCCCCTTGCCGTTATTGCCGGCCGTTTTTCGACACGTTGGCCGCGCCCTGTCATTCAACGCTAGTGAAGCAATCTCAGGAGGTCCAACCCGAATGTTCTATCAATTGATACCGGATTTGACTGAATGAACGCTGCTGGCGAACCGACATCCACGATCACAGTAGCGTCAACAGCATGTCGGCCTTCATGACACATAAAACCCCTCAGGCGCGGACAGTCACGGACTGCCGCGGCGAGATATTCCACTGATCGACGCGTCTGTGCGCCGCCGTAAGCGCAACTGCGCCGTGCTTCTACTTCCTCACCCAGACACCACCCGCCGCCCTGTAGTACTGACCGGCGGATGTCTGACTAATGGCTATTTTCCCGGCCTTTTCGGCCTCCTGCCGTTCGGTCGTGCCAGACCTGGAAGCAGCCTGCCGATAATTGTCGCGACGCAATTCGTTCAGCTCAGCGATAGCGCCCATGATGCCGGCATCGGGATCGCCATGGACAACGCCCAGCATGCCGTCGGCCTGCTCGCCGATACGGCCTTCGGCTTTGGCATCCTTCACCGTGAGATTGTCCGCCACCAAATCCGCCGCCTGCGCGCCGACAGGCAGACAGATCAACAGCGCAGATAGCGCCATCCCCGACGCCGGTCTTGCGATGGAAGTCCCTGACTGCCTCAACATCCCGTCCCACATCTATTCATAACCCAAACCGTAATCGGATCGGACGATGCTCAGGTAATGTGCTGTTCTGCCTGGATCAGCCCGCGGATATAACCGAATTCGAACGCGAAATTCTCATTGCGGGCATCGGGATCGCCGGGCACCCGCGGCGCGTGGTCGGGCATCAGAATCTTGTCGTACCCGACTTCGCGGTACACTTTCAGCGCCTTCACGAAATCCACCGAGCCTTCATCGGGAAACATCTCGGCCACGAAGTCCCCGCGGTGGCCACGGATGTTGCGGAAGTGAACGTTGAAGATCTTTTTGCGGCTGCCGAAGTAGCGGATCACGTCGCCGATCTGGGTATTGGGGTCTTCCAGATCTTCGGAAACCGTGCCTTGACAGAAATTGAGTCCGTGATGCGGACTCTCATGCATGGCGACAAATTTCTTGAGACCTTCAACAGTGCCGAGCACCCGGTCGACGCCACGATAGCCTTCCGGAACCGGCATGCCCGGGTCCTGAGGATGGCAGGCGATGTTGACCTGGTACTGATTTGCCACCGGCACGACATGGGAAAGGAAATAGTCGATCCGCTCCCAGAATGCGTCGGCATTCACGACCCCTGCCCGCGTATTGGGCAGATCTTCCTTTAGGGCCTCCTGGACATTCCACTTGTTGTAAATGGCATCGCCACGGCCGCGAATCGTACCGCTGCGCACCACACCCAGGATGCTCATATTGTATTTGAGGGTCGGAATGCCGGCTTCGGCGCAGTTCTTGATCAGGATCTGAAAGGCTTCGATGTCGCGGTCGCGCTCCGGGCTTTGCGCCAGCATGATCGCCGGATGCGACTCCCGATCGACATTTGAGGAATTGAGCAGGATGCTGTTGATCAGTTCGACATGCAGGCCGTGCTTCTCGGCCAGTTCGCGCATGGCCTTCAGCTCATCGGCCGTCGCGTAGATGCGTGCAGGGTCCTTGATGGTGGGTGACGCCCCGATCCATTCGACGCCGAAACGCGCGACATAGTTGAGAACCGTGTCATCCAAATGCCCCAACTCATGACCCAGCTTAACCTTGAGCGGCGGCAGACTGCCCGAAACGGGCTGGGACAGCGCGGCCGAGGGCCGCATCCCTTCGCATGCCAACAAACCGGCGGCACCCGCCCCCGACAGTGAGACGAATTCCCGGCGATGCATCGCGCGCTTCCCCATGTGGCTCGTCCGACCTGGCCCGGCGACCGGGCTTGTGAAATATTATTACGCAACCACATTATGATATTATAGGTTATTTTAGTGGCTGTCTAAATCAAATTACACATTGACTAATACAACAATTGACTTAATCGGCGGGTCTCTCCTCCTAATGCCTGATCCATGACACAGCGCAATTCTTCGGCGGAGGCGGCCGCGCAATACCAGTTGGGTTTGGCCGCCGGACGTCAGCAAGGGCCGCGCGCGGGGCTGGCGCATTTGCGCAATGCAATCGATCTGGATCCGGGGCACGCCGATTATTGGCATGCCTATTGCGAAGCGCTTGCCGCCTGCGGGGAAACCGCCACGGCGATGGCGATCCTGGATAGAGCCCGGCAAAGAGGTTTTTGCGATGGCGCATTGGAGACGCTGGCCATGCGGCTGCGCCTGTCCCAGCCGGCGGAATTGGAGACTGCATATGCCCGGGCGGTAAATCATCACCAGGAAGGCCGGCTGCAAGAGGCCATCGCGCTCTATCGGCAAATACTGGCCCACAGGCCCGATCTGGCAGAGGCGCATGTCAATCTTGGCACTGCGTTGCAAAGCCAGGGCGCGATACAGGACGCAATCGTTCATTTCGAACGTGCTATTGCCCTGAAGCCTGACGAGGCTGAGGCGCACTACAATCTTGGCAATGCACTGGTCCTGGCCGGGCGCGATCCCCTGCCCGCTTATCGCGCTGCCGTTCGCTTGGCGCCCTATCATGCTCAAGCGCATTACAATCTGGGTATCGCGCTGGAGGGGGCCGGCCAATCGAAGGAGGCGATGGCGGCCTATGATGCGGCAGTCAGGACACGGCCGGATTTTGCTGCGGCCCATCTGAATCGTGGCGTATTGCTGTTTGCCGCAGGCGACCTGGACGGCGCCATCGCGGCTTATGATGCCGCGCTTGCGACCCGGCCCGGTTTTGCGGCCGCGCTCAGCAACAAGGGCAACGCGCTGCAAGCCAAGGGAGCCCTGGAAGATGCCGCCGCCGCCTATGGCGCCGCCATCACTTCGGAGCCGCGCTTTGCCGAGGCGCATAACCACCTTGGCAACCTCTATCGCGCCCAAGGTCTGCTGGACCAGGCGGAAGCGAGCTATCGGTCCGCGTTGGCCATCGATCCCGATTTTGCCGAGGCCCTTTACAGTCTCGGCTATGTCCTGGCCGAGCGCGGCCAAATCGGCGATGGTTTTGCGGTCCTCACCCGTCATGCCGAATTGGCGTCGCTGCGCAGCCATGCCGGCAGCGAAGCGACGCACAAGCTGCGGCATGATGAAGAGCAACGCGCCTATATCGGCACCGCTGCACCGAATCCCGGCGGACCGCTATGGCTTGCGGACGGCGCGCGCCTGAACGGTCCGGCCTTGAACCGCGGCAACAATATCGCCGCCATTCAGCGTCAATGGCACGCCGCCAGGCCGCAGCTTGTCGTGATAGACAACTTTCTCAGCCCTGATGCACTGCACGGACTGCGCCGGTTCTGCTGGGGTTCGACCATCTGGCGGGAGGTTTACGGCAACGGTTATCTGGGTGCCTTTCCCGAACACGGCGTGGCCTGCCCATTGCTCGCGCAGATCGCCCAGGAGATGCGCGATATGTACCCGGAGATATTCCTGGACCATCGGCTGCTGCAATTATGGGCCTTCAAGTATGATAATAAGCTGGGCGGCATTCCTCTGCATGCCGATTTCGCGGCGGTGAACGTCAATTTTTGGATCACCGCCGACGAGGCCAATCTGGACATGGACCGTGGCGGCCTTGTCATCTGGGATGTGCCCGCCCCCATGGACTGGAATTTCGAGAAATACAATGTCGATGCGGCGGCCGGTCGCGAATTCCTGGCCGGCCATGCGGCCCGTTCCACGGTCGTGCCGCACCGCGCCAACCGCGCGGTAATTTTCGATTCTGACCTTTTTCACGAAACCGATGCCATCAACTTCAAGGATGGCTATTTAAACCGACGCATCAACCTGACCCTTCTGTATGGCCGCAGGGGCTCGGCGGGAGGCTGAAATTAGTGCCCATGCCTGCAACGCCGGGGGTCAGCATGTCGATATTTTTTTTCCGCGATGCTAAAGAATGGGGATGATGGAGTCCAAGTCGCGCGGCGCAACTGGGCGCACCCAAACCGGCACCCAATTGCTGGACAAGGCCCTGGATATGGTCGACCTTATCGAGCAATCCAATCAGCGGCTGTCCGCCAACGCGATCGCCCTGGCATCGGGCTATCCCAAGCCCACCGTGAGCCGGATACTTTCGGCCTTGGTGCGGCGCGGCTTCCTGGCGGTAGACCGGCGCGACCAGACCTATGAACTGGGCATGCGCTTCACCCAAATGGCGGCGACGCTCCGGCGCACCCATCGCCTGGTCGCGTTGGTGGAAGACGAATTGATCGCGCTTTCGACGCGCACCGGCGAGTCGGTATCGCTGGGCATTCCGGAACCGACGGCCGTGCGCATTGTCGGCCGCTATCAGCTTGGGCTCGAGAGTCTGCCTGGCGGCCCCACCGGTGCGAAACGCCCTTATCACGCCACTGCCATTGGCAAGGCGATCCTGGCCAATCTTGACGACAAGCAGATGCACAAGCTTGTCGATCGCCTTGATTTCACGCGTTACACGCCCAGAACCCTGATCGATCCCACGGCACTTCTGCCCGAACTGGAACTGGTGCGGGCGCGCGGCTATGCCTCCGACGAAGAGGAAATCGTGGAAGGGGTGCGTTGCGTCGCCGTTCCGCTTTTCGCGGTGCAGGGCAAAATGGCGGGCGCGATAAGCCTTGCGGCCCCGGCCCACCGCATGCCGACAGGCCGCGTAAACGAAATCGTCGCCGCACTGAGCGCCGTCGCCGAGAAAGTCTCGGCCCGCCTGCACATACCTCGCGAGAGCGAACGCGACACGGGCAGCCTCAGATGCCTGCGCGCCGGCGGACTGTTCCACCCCATCGCCTTGTCGGCGGATGGCCAGGCGATCCGCCTGGTCGATGCAAGTGTGCCGGCAGTTTACAGCTTTGCGCCTGACGGAGATCTGCGCGACACGCTGCGGCTGGACTATCTACCCGATGCCGCCGCCCTTGGTCCTGATGGCGCCATCGCCCTGGCGCGGCGGGTTGAGGTGGAGTTCCTGGTCGGCGAGAGGCGCAAAACCGCTTCCTTGAAGGCGCCCATCACGGCCCTGACCTTTGCACCGAGCGGGCGGCTGCTCGCGGTCGCGGGTGGGGCGATGCATGATGCCCTGTCAGGGGCACGCCTGTTCACGCTTGATGGCGACGCGCGGGCGATCACCGTCTGCGGCGAACGCCTCTACGCACTGGTGGACGATATGGTCGAGATGCGCGATCTCAAGGACGGCAAATTGCTCAAGCGGTTTCCTATCCAAAGCACAATCGGCACCTATGACGCCCTCGCCTGTGATGGCCGTCATATCTGGATTTGTGGTCCCGACACCTGGCGGCTGGCCAGAATCGATATCGCGACCGGAATTGAGACGCGTCTGACCGCGCCGGAACGCAGCATCACCGCACTTGCTGTGACAGAAAACGGCCTGATCCTGGCCGGGTCAAATCTCTACGCATCGCTGATAGACAAGGTCGAACACAATTCCGGCTCGATTTATCGCATGATCGATCCGGTCGCAGGATAGGCCGGCTACCCGGCCTTGGCCGCCGTCTGGATCAGGCCGCGGATATAGCCATAGGCGAAGACAAAAGATTCCTCCCGCGCCGTCTCCAGCTGCTGCGCCGGTCGGCCCATCGGTTTCATCACCGGAACATGGTCAGGCATCAGCATGCCGTCATAACCGACCTCGCGATAGGCCTGAACGGTGGCGGGCAGATCGATGTCGCCGTCATCAGGAAAACATTCGGCAACGAAATCGTCGCGATGGCCGCGGATATTGCGGAAATGCACGTTGAAAATTTTCTTGCGGCTGCCGAAATAGCGGATCACGTCGCAGATTTGCTCGTTGGGCCTCTCCAGCATTTCACACATCGTTCCCTGGCAGAAATTCAGGCCGTGATAGGGGCTTTCCTGGATCGAAACGAAGCGCTTGAGACCGTCCACCGTGCCGAGCACATTGGGCGCCCCCATTAATCCCTGCGGCGGCAGGCCAGGGTCGTGGGGATGCTGGGCCAGCTTGACCTTGTATTCATTGGCGACCGGGACCACCCGGTCCAGGAAATAGGTGATGCGTTCCCAACAGGTTTCGGCATCGACATGGCCAGCGCCCGTCAGGCGGTCGCTGCCCTGGCTTGCGGCCAGATAAAGCAGCTTGCTGCCGGGCGCGGTTGCGTCCGCATAATTCCAGCGATTGTAAAATGTATCGCCGCGGCCCTGCACATGCGCCAGGCGAAGGATCGGCAGGATGGAGAGATAGTATTTGATGACGGGAATACCCGCAGCGGCGCAATTCTTGATGGTAGTCTGGAAATCCTCGATTTCGCGATCGCGTCCCTCGGTGCCCAGCATAATGGCAGATTTGTCCCCCCGGCCGATGGGGCTGTCTGTCATATCGATGGCAATATCGTATTTGCGACCCAGCGCGACGACTTCGTCGAGTTCGTCGACCGTGGGATAGCGCCGGTTTTCGTCTCTGATCTTGTACCAGCCGCACACATGCTTGACACCATAGCGCTGGAAACGAATGAAATTCTCTTCGCTGGTCGGCTCCTGGGTGCCCAGCTTCATCAAGACCGGCTTGCCAATAGCCGGCGGCCGGGCGGCAAGGGCCGGCGTAGAGGCCCCCGGCAATGCCAAGGCTCCACCAATTGCGGCGCTCGAACTTTTGAAAAAGCCGCGACGGTCCAAAGGTGTCATGTGCCCCTCTCTCGGTTCAGCGTGCGCCTGGCGACGCCCCTATCCATATAATGATTATGTAATATTGTTTTATGTCAATCCATATCATAATGTGGTCTGCATAATTCTTCTGTGGCACCAACCTTTCTTGGGGAATCCATGCCCTTGCCGACCGAGTGTGTACCCCGCGAAATTCTCGATCAGTTGAAGACCATCACTAGCGGCACACTGACGACCCAGTTGTTCAAACGTGGCCTGCGTCAGAACTTCCTGGTCGGATTGAAGCCCCTGAACCCCGATTGCGCCAACTTCGTGGGCGAGGCTTTTACAATGCGCCTTATTCCGGCGCGCGAGGACATTGACGTCTACCAGACCCTGACCCCCTATTCGAACCCCGACAACCTGCAATGGGAAGGCGTGGACCAGATACGCCAGGACCAGGTGCTGGTCATAGATGCTCGCAATGAGGTGCGAGCCGGCACATGCGGCAGCATTCTTGTGGCGCATATGCAAGCCAAGGGATGCGCGGCCATTGTGACTGATGGGGCCCTGCGCGACGGCGTGGAGATCGCGCAGTTAGGGTTTCCGGCCTATGCGCGCCAGATCACCGCGACGTCGCGGATTTCCTACCATCGCGTCGCGGACCTGCAGGTGCCGATTTCCTGTACCGACGTTGCGGTCTATCCCGGCGACATACTGGTTGGGGATGGAAACGGCGTCACCGTCATACCACGCCATCTGGCCGCCGAAATCGCACGCGACGGCATCGAGCAGGACAGGATGGAAGACTATCTAATGCTGCGGATTCAGGCGGGCGATAAGCTGTATGGCACCTATCCCCCCAACGATCAGGCCCGTGCTGATTTTGAGGCCTGGCAGAAGGCCGGCGGCAGGCCGGAAGACGTGATGCGCATTCGCGGCACCGGACCCCACGCATGAGCCCCGATGCGATGGAAGCCATGATCCGGCGCTATTTCGATGCCTGCAACACGGCGGATTACGATGGCCTTGTCGGCTGCTTCACCCCCGATGCGGTGCATTATTTCCCGCCCGGCCTGCCCGATACGCCATGGCGGGGCGCCGACCGCATTGCCAAGGGCTGGATCTGGTGTGTGGAGAATTTTGGCTCACGCTGGACGATCGAAAACATCCTGTGCTCCGCCACACGGCCGGAAGCGGTCGTCGAATGGACGCATTGGAAGACTGCACGCCATACCGCGCTGCGCGGCGATGAATGGTACATATTCGACGAAGCCGGGGGGCGCATCGCGGAGATTCGTGCCTATTATGCGGCGCCGCCCGACCCGTATTCTGCTATCAACGAGTTGGCCGGATTCGATTATGCCGCCCGCCGCTATACGCTAAATCCGCCGCCGTAAATGCGATCGCCCATCTTCAGCGGACGCGTTGAACTTTGTAAAGCGTAGGATCGCCATTGACGCGGAAATTGAAGCTCCGCAGCACTCCGCGCGTGATCTCAACCTCTCGCGCGGCCGAATCGTGCGTCCAGCGCGCGTCCGGCGTGCCCGAAACCTGGCGCCAGACCTCACCATTGGCCAAGGTCGCAGTAAAAAAGCCGTCGCGACCGATGTTATAGGAGACCATCCGGTTCTTCTCTACCACCGCCGTCTTGCCGCCGAAAATGCCCTCAAAAATTCCGGGACCAGGGGGCATCCGCGCCGGCTGTGAAGACGGTATCTTTGGCGAGGCGGACGCGAAAGCCACCGGCTGCCTTGGTGTCTGCTGCGGCAGCAGGTTTTGCTGGGCCGGCAAGGCAGGAACCAGGCCGAGTTGCGCGCGCATCGGCTGAGCTGCACCATAATAACAATTCAGCCAATCATGATCCTGAGCAATGCCGCTGCATCGGATCGCCTGAGACAGCACCTCCTGACGCGCGGCACCGATTGCTCCGCCCTGGCCCGTATTTCGTAGCAAGTTCAATTGCGACTGCGGCACGGGTGGCAGATGAAGCGAGGCACGCATCGGCTGGGCTGAACCGTAATAGCAATCCAGCCAATCGCGATCCCGGGCAATGCCGCCGCAGCGAATTGCACTGGCTAGCACATCCTCTCGCGTGCCCGCCTGCGCTGCCCCCGGCACAGACAGACCACCAAGCAGCGACAAAGCCGCAACACACAGCACCCCCGACTTCATTTCATCCCCAACGGTCGGAACCTCTTCTCGACAATATTCTATTGCGCCTGCTCTCTTCCAACGCCACCAGATCGCTCGTTTCCGGTTAGGGTCTGACAGCGGCGAGGGCCGGAAGCTACGCTATTGATTTTCAAGTAATTTTAAAGGGATTTGGCGGACAGGGTGGGA
>JBEHXB010000004.1:0-27172 GCA_048498895.1 Pseudomonadota bacterium | reverse complement strand
AATGGCGGCCGGGTCCTCGACGACTATGCCGCCGGTGGGAAAATCCGGGCCCTTCACATGCTTGAACAGCGTGCGGTCCTGGAGATCGGGATTTTCGATCAGCGCGATGGTGGCGGCGATCAGTTCGCCAAGATTGTGCGGCGGGATATTGGTCGCCATGCCCACCGCGATGCCGCTGGCGCCGTTGGCCAGAAGATTGGGAAAGGCCGCGGGGAGCACCACCGGCTCGCGCGTCTCGCCGTCATACGTCGTGCGGAAATCGACCGCGTCCTCGTCCAGGCCCTGCAGCAGGGCGGCGGCGGCGTCGGTCATGCGGCTTTCGGTGTAGCGCATGGCCGCGGCGTTGTCGCCGTCGACATTGCCGAAATTGCCCTGCCCGTCCACCAGCGGATAACGGACCGAAAAATCCTGGGCCAGGCGCACCAGCGCGTCATAGATCGCCTGGTCGCCATGGGGATGGAACGAGCCCATCACATCGCCCACCACCTTGGCGGACTTCTTGAAGGAGGAGTCGGGATTGAGGCGCAACAGCTGCATGCCGAAAAGGATGCGCCGGTGCACAGGCTTGAGCCCGTCGCGGGCATCGGGCAGCGCGCGCTGGGTGATGGTGGACAGCGCATAGGCCAGATAGCGTTCGGCCAGCGCCTTGCTCAGGAGTTCGGGGCGGATTTCGTCGGGTACGGCAACCATGTGCCGCTTCTATTACGATTCACCGTCACGGGTGAATGACAATCGCCTGCGCCAGAGCGTCCAGCCGGGTGCGGGCCAGCGGCATGTCCTTGCCATGCGGGCGCAACACCCGTTCCAGCAGGAAATGGCCGGTCAGCTTCAACCCCGCGGCGGTCTCGTCCGGCTCGGGAACCGCGCCGTTTTCGCCGATGAGGAATGGCGGAAGCCGGAACAGGCGCGCGGCGTAGATCCCGGCGCCATCGCGCGACACCGCACGGCCCGAGCGCGGCGAAACATAGGCCAGATCGGCGGTGCCGCCGGTGGCGGCACATTCCGACAGGTCAAGCCCGAAGCCCAGCGCCTCCAGCAACCCCGCTTCCCAGCGCACATAGAGCGGCAGCCAGTGGGCCGCGTTCTCCGACACCATCGCATCCAGCAGCACCACGCCCGCGTCATGCACATGGGCGTGTGCCTCGCGCTCGGGCAGCGCGGCGCAGGAGACGGCGGTGAAGGCGTTGAGGCCGGTCAGCCCTTCACGGCTTTCCATCAGATCGCCGGCGCGGGCCTGTGCCAGCTCGCAGGTGAAGCTGCCCAGATGTTCTTCCAGGCGCGCGCGCCAATGGACATGGACGGAATTGCCGGGCTGCAAGGTCGGCTTGACCCGGCGCGAGGCCCCACCGCGCACCAGGCCCAGATGATGGCCATGCTCGCGGGTCAACAGTTCCAGGATCGCGCCGGTTTCACCATGGGCACGGGAAGACAGCACGATGGCGGTATCCGACCATTCCATGGATTTATCGCCCCGCCTCTGCCCGCCTCCGCGGGCAAGCCCGCAGGCGGGCATCTCCCCCCACCTGGCGCTTCGCGCCGTGGGCGGCGAAAGCTGGTGGGCGCGGATGGTCGCGCCGCGAAGTGAGGCCGATCCTTGCGAAAGGTCCAGTGGACCTTTCGTCGGCTGAACGGCGCTCGAGGTTATTCATTTGGAAAATCCAGCCCGATTTCCCTGTAATGCTCGGACTTTTCCGCCCAGTCCTCGCGCACCTTCACGAACAGGAACAGGTGAACGCGCCGGCCCAGCAATTCCTCCAGCTCGGTGCGCGCCAGTTCGCCGATCTTCTTGATGGTCGCGCCGCCCTTGCCCAGCACGATCGCCTTCTGGCCGTCGCGCTGGACATAGACCACCTGGTCGATGCGGACCGATCCGTCCTTGCGCTCCTCCCACTTCTCGGTTTCGACCGTGCTGGCGTAAGGCAGTTCGTCGTGCAGGCGCAGGTAAAGCTTCTCGCGGGTCACCTCCGCGGCCAGCAGGCGCAGCGGGATATCGGCGGCCTGGTCTTCCGGGTAAAGCCACGGGCCTTCCGGCATGCGCGCCGCCACCCATTGGGCGACATCGGCCACGCCCTCGCCCTTCAAGGCCGAGATCAGGAAGACATCCTCGAACACCGCCTCGGCGTGCAGCTTTTCCACCAGCGGCAGCAGCTTTTCGCGCTTGAGGCCATCGATCTTGTTGAGCACCAGCGCCTTCTTCTTGGCGGGCGACTGCTTCAGGTTTTCCAGGATCGCCATGGTGTCGCGCGCGCCGGGGCTGTTGTCGCGCCCGGTCAGGTCGGCGGCATCGACGATCAGAAGCACCGCATCGGCTTCCTCGGCGCCCGCCCAGGCCGAACTGACCATGGCGCGGTCGAGCCGCCGGCGCGGCCGGAAGATGCCCGGCGTGTCGACGAAGACGATCTGGGTTTCGCCCGCAATGGCGATGCCGCGAACCGGCATGCGGGTGGTCTGGACCTTGGGGCTGACGATGGCGACCTTTGTGCCGACCAGCGCGTTGATCAGCGTGGACTTGCCGGCATTGGGCGCGCCGATGATCGCACAGAATCCGCAGCGCGTGGTCATGTCACGCCCGCCTCTGCCAGCAGCGCGGCGGCGGCGGCCTGTTCCGCCTCGCGCTTGGAGGCCCCCTCGCCTCGCGCCGGCGGATGGCCGGGAACCGTCACGGCGATGACGAAGCGGGGTGCATGATCGGGCCCCTCGCGCGAGATCAGGCTGTAAACCGGCGCGCCGCTTTCGCCGCGGCCCTGCCCCTGGCTCCATTCCTGAAGCCTGGTCTTGGCATCACGCTGGTCGGTGGCGATCTCGTCCAGCAGCGGCAGCCAGTGGCTTTCGATGAAGGCGCGCGCCACATCCAGGCCGCCATCCAGATAGAGCGCGGCGATAAGCGCCTCTATCGCGCTGCCCACGATGTTGCCGCGCGCCCGGCCGCCGTCATTGGCCAGTTCCGAGCGGGTCAGCACCAGCTGCGGCCACAGATCGATCTCCTCGCCGACCCGGGCGCAGGTTTCCCAGCGCACCAACGCATGCAGGCGCCTGGTCAGCAGGCCTTCCGGTTCTTCGGGATACAGAACATGCAGGCGTTCGGCGATCACCAGCCCCAGCACCCGGTCGCCGAGAAACTCCAGGCGCTCGTTGGAGACGCGGGTATCGGCACTGGCATGGGTCAGCGCGCGGCGCAAAAGCGCCGGGTCGTTGAAGCGGTGACCCAGCCGGTCTTCCAGCGCGGTCATTTCACGCCAATCTTCATTTCACAAGAGAGAGAATGCGCGAATAGCGGATGGCGAAGGGCCACTTCCACACTTCCCAGATATGGGCGCTGCCGTCGGTGGAGAAGAAGCGGATCAGCGCCTTGCCTTCCAGGTTCTCGGCCGGCACATAGCCCACCGCCTGGCGGCTGTCGTCGGAATTGTCGCGGTTGTCGCCCATCATGAAGTAATGGCCGGCGGGGACATAATAGGGCTCGGTATTGTCCAGCGGCCCGTCGGGATCGCGGTCCAGGGTCAGGTAGCTTTTGCCGTTCGGCAGCGTCTCGCGATACTGCGGCACATGGTGCTCGATGCCGTCGACGGTCTCGACATAATCCTGCACGCGCTGGCGCGGCACGATCTTGTCGTTGATGTAGAGCCGCCCGCCGATCATCTGGATCTTGTCGCCCGGCATGCCGATCAGGCGCTTGATGAAGTCGGTCCTGTTGTCCTGGGGAAACTTGAAGACGATCACGTCACCGCGCGTCGGCTTGAGATCGGGAAACCGGTCATGCATCAGCGCGCCCAACGGCCCGCCGCCGAAGGGAAAGGTGTAGCGCGAATAGCCGTAGGAGAATTTCTCGACGAACAGGTAGTCGCCCACCAGCAGGGTCGCCTCCATCGAGGCGGAAGGAATGTTGAAGGGCTGGAACAGGAAAGTGCGGATGACGATGGCGATCAGGCCGGCATAGATGACCGTCTTGGCGAGTTCCCCCCAGGATTCGCCTTCCTTCTGCTTTGTTGCCATGCGCTCGCTGTCCGACATGCTTCTGAAATTCCCAAGTTGCGGGGACAGAAACGGGCCACGGCCGCCCCTGTCAAGGCGGCTGGGGTTAATCTTTGACGACGGAGATGATGACGATGGCCTGGGCCAGGGGAAAATCGTCGGTGATGGTCAGGTCGATCTGGGCGCGAGAGCCCGGCGGGACCATTTTTTCCAGTCTTTTCAATGCTCCTCCGGTCAGGCGCATGGTGGGCTTGCCGCCGGGAAGGTTGACCACCCCCATGTCGCGCCAGAACACGCCCTGATTCAGCCCGGTCCCCAGCGCCTTGGCGCAGGCTTCCTTGGCGGCGAAGCGCTTGGCATAGCTGGCGGCGCGCCCGGAAGGCCATGCGCCGCGGCGGTCGGATTTGGCCCGCTCGATATCGGTGAAAATTCGGGTGATGAAGCGCTCGCCGTGGCGTTCGATGGTCTTTTCGATACGGCGGATGTCGATCAGGTCCGAGCCCATGCCGAGGATCATGCGCCGATCGCCTCGCCGCGGCCGATGTCCATCAGCCGGCGCATCTCGCGGATGGAGGCGTCCAGGCCGACGAAGATCGCCTCGCCGATCAGGAAGTGGCCGATGTTGAGTTCGACGATCTGCTGAATGGCGGCGATGGGACCGACATTATCGAAGGTCAGGCCGTGGCCGGCATGGACCTGAAGCCCCAGCCGGACGCCGTGGTTCGCCGCATCGCGGATGCGGGCCAGCTCGGCGGCGCGGGCGGCGCCGGTGGCGTTGGCATAGGCGCCGGTGTGCAGTTCGACGACGGGCGCGCCCAAAGCCCTTGCGGCATCGAGCTGTTCCTTCGCCGGCTCGACGAACATGGAAACCCGGATATTGGCCTTGCCGAGCGCGGCGACCAGCGGAGCGAGGCGGTTGTGCTGGCCCACGCAGTCGATGCCGCCCTCGGTGGTACGCTCCTCGCGCTTCTCCGGCACGATGCAGGCGGCATGGGGGCGGTGGCGCAGGGCGATTTCCGCCATCTCGTCGGTCGCCGCCATTTCGAGGTTCAGCGGAATGGACAGCACGGTGGACAGCGCCGCGATGTCGGCATCGCTGATGTGGCGGCGGTCCTCGCGCAGATGGGCGGTGATGCCGTCAGCCCCGGCAGCCTGGGCGAATTTGGCGGCGCGCACCGGGTCGGGATTGTCGCCGCCGCGCGCGTTACGAACGGTGGCGACATGGTCGATATTTACGCCAAGGCGGAGGTGGTTCACGCAAGCCCCCTGCTGCCCGGCTTGACGGCCTTGGTGCCGCGCAGGTGCGGCGGCAGCTTGTCGGCCGGCCAGGCAGGCACCTTCCATTCCGCCAGCGCGATCAGCGGCACGCCGACCTTGGCCTTGCCGGCGCTGCGGTCGATCAGACAGGCGGCGGCGACGACCTTGGCGCCGGTTTTTTTGATCGCGGCGATGCATTCGCGCGAGGAGACGCCGGTCGAGACGATGTCTTCCACCATCAGCACCTTCTGGCCCTTTTTCAGGGTGAAGTTGCGGCGCAGCTGAAACTCGCCGTCCACCCGCTCGACATACATGGCGGGCAGGCCCAGCTGGCGGCCCATCTCATAGCCGGGCACGATGCCGCCGATGGCGGGCGAGACGATGGCCGTGATCTCGTCCTTCACTTCCGCCTTCACTTTCGCCGCCAGCGCCTTGCACAGCTTGGCGGTGCGTTTGGCGTCCTGGAATACCAGCGCCTTCTGCAGGAACTTGTCGGAGTGCAGGCCGCTGGAGAGGATGAAATGGCCTTCCAGCAGGGCGCCGGCGGCTTTGAATTCTTTCAGGACTTGTTCGACGTTCATATCTTCTGTTCTGAATTGGTGTTGCGAAACTGGATGGCCCGACTTCGCGGGGCCTGACAAGGAAATTATGGGGCGGCCTCCTCGGCCTCGCGCACGCGGTCGACGGATTCCACCGCATCCGAGACGCGCAGCGCGCCCAGGATGTTCTGCAGGTGCGGCACGTCGCGCACTTCCACATCGATGGTGAATTCGAAGAACAGCGTGTTGCGGCCGATCACCTTCATGTTGGAGATGTTGCCGCCATTGTTGGCGATAGCGGTCATCACCGCCGCCAGCGCGCCGGGATTGTTGTTCACCCGCACCAGGATGCGGGCGACGGACATGCCGCCATCGGTGCCGCCGCCCCAACTGACGTCCAGCCAGTCGTCCATGTCGGTGGCCTTGTCCAGTTCGCCGCAGTCGATGGTGTGAATGACAAGCCCCTCGCCCGGCGTGTTCAGGCCCACAATGCGGTCGCCGGGAATGGGATGGCAGCACTGGCCCAGGCGATAGGAGATGCCCTCGGTCAGGCCCTTGATGGAGATGGCGTGGGTATCGCCCGGATGCGGCACGGGCTTGATCTTCTGCTTGCGCTTCAACTCGGGGAAAACCGCCTCCAGCACTTCGTGCCCGCGCAGGGCGCCGCGGCCGACATCGGCATAGACGTCCTCGGCCTTGGCCAGGCGGAGCTTTTTGGCCACCTCTTCCATGGCCTTTTCGGTCAGCTCGCGGCTTTCGTCGGCAAAGGTCTTTTCCAGGATCTTGCGGCCGAACTTCACATGCTCGTCGCGCTGGGCATGGCGCAGGAAGCGGCGAATCTCGGCGCGGGCGCGCCCCGTCACCACGAACTGCTCCCACATCGGCGACGGCGCGCTGTCGCGCATGGAGATGATCTCCACCTGGTCGCCGTTCTTGAGCGGCGTGTGCAGCGGCACATGGTTGCCGTTGACCTTGGCGCCCACGGCGCTGTTGCCCAGGTCGGTGTGCACCGCATAGGCGAAGTCGATCGGCGTGGCGCCGCGCGGCAGGCTGATCAGCGAACCCATGGGCGTGAAACAGAAGACCTGGTCCTGGTAGAGTGCGAGCTTGGAATGTTCCAGCGCCTCTTCGGCCGTGTCGCCCCTTTCCAGCAGGTCCACCATGTCGCGCAGCCAGCCATAGGTGGCGCTGTCGGGCAGGCCCTTGTCGGGCACATGCTCGCGATAGCGCCAGTGCGCGGCGACGCCGCGTTCGGCGATATCGTGCATCTGCTGGGTGCGTATCTGGATTTCGACGCGCTGCTTTTCCGGCCCGATCACAGTGGTGTGGATGGAGCGGTAGCCGTTGGGCTTGGGGGTCGAGATGAAGTCCTTGAAGCGCTCGGGCACCATCTGCCAGCTCGTGTGGATGATGCCGAGCGCGCGATAGCAGTCCTCCACCGACCCCAGGATGACACGGAAGCCGAAAATATCGGAGAGCTGCTCGAAGCTGAGCTTCTTGGTCTGGAGCTTGCGCCAGATCGAGAAGGGCCGCTTGGCGCGGCCGTAGACCCAGGCCTCCATGCCATTCTCGGCCAGCCGCCGCTTGATCTGATCGGCGATGCGCCCCACCCGGTCGCCCGAGACCATGTCGAGCCGGGCGAAATGGGTGACGATGGAATTGCGCGCGTCCGGGTCCAGTTCGGCAAAGGCCAGGTCCTCCAGCTCCTCGCGCATGTTCTGCATGCCGATGCGGCCGGCCAGCGGGGCATAGATGTCCACCGTCTCCTGGGCGATGCGGCGGCGCTTGTCGGTTTTGTCGATGTAGCCAAGCGTACGCATGTTGTGCAGCCGGTCGGCCAGCTTCACCAGCAGCACACGAATGTCGCCGGTAATGGCGAGCATGAATTTGCGGAAATTTTCCGCCTGCTTGGTGCGCTCGGAAAAAACTTCCAGCTGGCTGAGCTTGGTGACGCCATCGACCAGATTGGCGATTTCCTCGCCGAACTTTTCCTTGATGTCCTCGTAGGTTACCAGCGTGTCTTCAATCGTGTCATGAAGAAGCGCGGTGGCGATGGTGGGCACGTCCAGCTTCAGGTCGGTGAGGATGGCGGCCACTTCCAGCGGATGGGCGAAATAGGGATCGCCCGAGGCACGGAACTGTTTGCCGTGCGCCGTCATGGCAAAGACATACGCCTTGTTGAGCAGGTCTTCGTCGGCGCCGGGATCGTAGGCCAGCACCCGCTCGACCAGGTCGGTCTGACGCATCAGCCGGCGCCGGCCGCGCGGCGGCGGGGCGGGCCGCGGAGAGCTTGCGGCGGCCGCCGGCTTTTCAGCCTGCGGCACGGATGCCTGGGTGGGCGGAGTCATGGGGCAAATATAGGCGCGAATGCAGCAAAGCCGAAACCCGAAGGTTGGCTTGGCTTTTCCTGGCGAGGGGACTGAGCCTGGAAAAGCTTGCCCCTCCCCGAGCGCAGCGAGTACGGCCTGCCGCTCGCCCAAGCTCGCGGCGTTGGCTTAGCTTTCGTTGGCGGGCGAAGCCAGCCTAGGAAAGCTTGCCCCTCCCCGAGCGTAGCGAGGGAGGCATCTCACTCTTCGTAGTCAGCCTCGGGCTCCGGCTGCGGCTCGGCGCGGCGCTGGGCTTCCGTGGTCAGGGCGCGCAGAAGTTCCTCCTCGGTGACCTGGCGGTGCGAGGGATCCTCGCGGTCGTCGGTCTCGGGACGGGTTTCCTCGGGCTCGTCCACCTCGGCATGTTTCTGCAGCGAGCGGATATAGTCTTCCCTGGCCTCATCCGGCTTGATCAGCCGGGCGGCGATCTCGCGCAGCGCAACGACCGGATTCTTGTCGCGGTCACGATCCAGCAAGGGTTCGGCCCCACCCGAAAGCTGACGGGCGCGGAAACCCGCGGTCAGCACCAGGTCAAAGCGGTTGGGGATCTTGTCGACGCAGTCTTCGACGGTGACGCGGGCCATGGGGATCCTTTGGATTCGACAGGTTCAGCAGATTAGCGGCCCGAAAAGGCTGCCAACCTCCGGGATATCGGGCGGGGCATAACAAAATTCCAGCTCCCAGCCAAGGGCTTCGGCTCAGGACAGCCTTTCCGGCACATCCCGGTCCGGCAGCCTCGCCAGCATTTCCCCGGCGCTTTCGCCGGTTACCGGATGGCGCCAGCCCGGTGCGATCTCGGCCAGGGGCGCCAGCACGAAGCTGCGATCCGCCATCCGGGGATGCGGCAGGACGACGTCGCCGTACCGGACAATGCCGTCCTGGTCGATCAGGTCGATATCCAGCGTCCTGGGGGCGTTCGGCACGGAACGCATCCGGCCAAATTCGGTTTCCACCCTATGCAAAAGGCCCAGCAGTTCAGCGGGTTGCAACCCTGTCCGGATGGCGGCGACAGCATTGACAAAGGGCGGATCAGACGGGTCGGGCCAGGCGGGGCTCTTATAGAAGGACGACACGGACACAATATTAAGTCCAAGGGCCTCGAGGCGGCCCAGTGCGGCGGCAAGAGTCGCCGCAGGCGGGCCGCATTCTGAAGGTAGGTTCGCACCCAGGGCGATAAGGATCATGGGGCGACACGGGGCGCATAGACTCGCCGGCCGCGGATGCGCGGTGTGCGGCTGGAATTTTTGGCAGGCTTATTGGAGGCCATGATGCTTTTCTATCCGTCCGAGAAACTCGCATTGTTCATCGATGGCGCCAATCTTTATGGCGCGGCCAAGGGGCTGCAATTCGATATCGACTACAAGCGGCTGCTTGAACTGTTCGCCCGCAAGGGCACGCTGGTGCGTGCTTTTTATTATACCGCCGTGGCCGAGGATCAGGAATTCTCGCCGCTTCGGCCGCTGGTGGACTGGCTGGATTACAACGGCTTTTCGGTGGTGACCAAGCCGCTGAAGGAATTCACCGATGCGGCCGGACGCCGCCGGGTCAAGGGCAACATGGATATCGAACTGGCCATCGACGTGCTGGAGATGGCGCCCAGCGTGGACCATGTGGTGATCTTCTCCGGCGATGGCGACTTCCGCCGGCTGGTGGAGACGGTGCAGCGCAAGGGCAAGCGGGTGAGCGTGGTGTCGACCATCCGCACCTCGCCCCCCATGGTGGCGGACGAGTTGCGCCGGCAGGCCGACAATTTCATCGAGCTGGACGACCTGAAAGTCCAGATCGCGCGGGAAGGCGCCAAGACGCCGCAGTTTGTGCAAAGCGCCTGAAGCCGCTAACGGAAGGGCATGAAAGCACCCGACCAGCCGCCCCATGACTGTCCGCTTTGTCCGCGCCTGGCGGCGTTCCGCGATGCCAACCGGCAGAGGTATCCCGACTGGTTCAATGGGCCGGTGCCCAGCTTCGGGCCGCTCAACGCGAGCCTGCTGATCGCGGGTCTGGCGCCGGGGCTGCAAGGCGCCAATCGAACGGGCCGGCCTTTCACCGGCGACTGGGCGGGAGACCTGCTTTACGCGACGCTCCTGAAGCACGGCCTGGCGCGCGGGACGTACCGGGAGCGGCCCGATGACGGCTTGCAGCTGGTCAATTGCAGGATCGCCAACTCGGTTCGGTGCGTGCCGCCGCAAAACAAGCCGGAGCCTTTGGAAATAAGGACTTGCAGGAAATTCCTGATGTCAGAACTGAAGACATTGCCCAAGGTCAAGGCGATCCTCGCCCTGGGCAAGATCGCCCATGACAGTGTCTGCGACGCACTGGAGATCAGGAAGGCTCTGCACCCCTTCAGGCATGGGGCAATTTACGAGAATGTCGGTGGCAACATCGGGAAGTTTACACTCGTCTCAAGCTATCACTGCTCCCGCTACAACACGAATACGGGCGTGCTGACCACGGCAATGTTCGAGGATGTGGTGGAGAAGGCGAAGAAAGCGGCTGGGATCGGCCTGCAGACCTGAGGTCTCAGCGGTACCGCTCTTCCTTCCAGGGATCGCCTTCATTGTGATAGCCCCGAACCTCCCAGAAGCCGGGCCGGTCCTCGGCCAGGAATTCGATCCGGTTCACCCACTTGGCGCTCTTCCAGAAGTACCAGTCTGGAATCACCACCCGCACCGGGCCGCCATGCTCGCGCGCCAGGGGCCGGCCTTCCCATTCATAGGCCAGGAGCACATTCGGATCGGCAAAGACCTTCAGTGAGACATTGGTGGTGTAGCCGTCGTAAGCATGGAAGACGATGTGGGCGGCTTGCGCCTTCGGCCTGACCAGGTCGAGGATGGTGCGGCTGGAAACGCCCTTCCAGCGATTGTCATAGCGGCTCCAGGTGGTGACACAATGGATGTCGCTGACGTCCTCGAACGCGGGCAGCGCGCGGAATTCGTCAAGCGTCCAGTGCAACGGATTGTCGACCAGGCCGGTGACGCGCAGCCGCCAGTTTTCCGGCTTCACATCAGGTTGCACACCGAGGTCCAGCACCGGCCAGTTCTGGGTCAGCTTCTGGCCGGGCGGCAGGCGGTTCACATGTCCCATATCGGGCCGGCCGGTGATGGCGCGGCCCTCCTGCGCCCACTTTTGCTTGGAGCGGATCAGTTTGTCCTTGATCTGGCCGATGAGGCCGTTTTTTTCGTCATCGGACATCGGCATATCCTGACTGGCCCGGCTCGGGCCGGCTGGGGATCCGGAAGAACCACTTGCCGGTAATTCCCGGCCCACCGGCTTGCCCCAGGGCCTTGCCGCAATCCGCGACGGCGACATCATCGCTCACGGTCAGCCCCTGTTCCTGAGCAGCCGGGCCTTGTCGCGGGCCCAGTCGCGCTGTTTCTCGGTTTCGCGCTTGTCGTGCAGTTTCTTGCCCTTGGCGATGCCCAGTTCGACCTTGGCGACGCCCTTGGCGTTGAAATACATCTTCAGCGGCACCAGGGTCATGCCTTCGCGCTGGGTTGCCGCGGCCAGCTTTGCCGCCTCGCGCTTGTGAACCAGCAGCTTGCGGGTCCGCTTGGGCTCGTGATTGAAGCGGCTGGCCTCGTTGTATTCGGGGATATAGGCGTTGACCAGAAACAGCTCGCCGTCCTTGGCCTGGGCATAGCTTTCGGCGATGGTCGACTTGCCGCCGCGAAGGGATTTCACCTCCGAGCCGGTAAGCTGAATGCCCGCCTCCAACGTGCCGTCGATCGCGTAGGCGAAGCGGGCCTTGCGGTTGTCGGCGATGATCTTGAAGCCGTCGTCTTTCTTCTTTGCCATGCCAGGAAGGTCGGGGGGCCGGCCTAAATCTTCAAACCCGCACCACCCATGGCGTTGCGGATGCGTTCGCGCGCCGGATCGGTGGCTTCCACCAGCGGAAGGCGCACCTCGGCGCTGCACAGGCCCAGGAGCGAGGCGGCATACTTCACCGGCGCGGGACTGGGCTCGCAGAACATGGCGTCATGCAGCGGCATCAGCACGTCCTGCAGCTTCAGGGCGGCGGCAAAGTCACCCTTCATGCAGGCTTCCTGGAACCGGGCGCACAGGCGCGGCGCCACATTGGCGCTCACCGAGATGCAGCCATGACCGCCATGGGCCATGTAGCCCAGGGCCGTGCCGTCCTCGCCCGACAGAAGCAGCCAGTCCTGGCGCGTGGTGCCGATCGCCACCCGCTCGCGGCTTGGGCGCATCAGGTTGGCGGTCGCATCCTTGACGCCGATGATGTTGGGGTGGCTGGACAGGCGGGCCATGGTCTCGACCCCGATCTCGACGATGGCGCGGCCGGGGATGTTGTAGAGAATCATGGGAATGTCCACCGCGTCCGCGATCGCCATGAAGTGGCGGTACATGCCTTCCTGCGACGGCTTGTTGTAATAGCCGGTCACGGAGAGCACAGCGTCCGCCCCTGCGTCCTTGGCGAATCTGGTCAACGAGATTGCCTCGTCGGTGGAATTGGACCCCGCACCCGCGATCACCGGTACGCGGCCGGCGGCTTCCTCGATGCACATCTCGATCACCCGCCGGTGTTCCAGATGGCTGAGGGTCGGTGATTCGCCGGTGGTGCCGCAGGGAACAAGGCCGTGCGTGCCTTCGGCGATCTGCCAGGACACCAGCTTCCGGAAGGCGGCCTCGTCGACCACGCCGTCCTTCATCGGCGTAATCAGGGCGGTGATGGAACCTTTGATGCGATCGGTGACGGCCGTCATGGTTGCTCTCGGTTCTGTGGACAGCGAAGGTTTTGCTGTCCCGGTCGGACACCCCGGTCACATTTGTGCCCGCGGCGGATCCCATTATGGCTTGGGGACCGTTGCTTCGTTTAAGCTGGTCCTCAAGATTCAACAAGCCGCCTGACCGGGACATCCACCATGCCGCGCCTGCGTACCTTGCTGCTTTCCACCATCCTGGTGATGGGCGGGGGCTGGGCGCTGGCTGACGGCATTCCGGCGGTTGGCCCCACGCCCCGGCCGGCTGGCGCGCCGGTAATCCAACCGCAACCCCGGCCGCTTCCAAAAGGCCTGACCCGCCAGGGCGACGTGGTGACGATGCAGCCCGTCGCCGATGGCAGCGCGCAGACCCAGGACGACGATCTCAATATCCGGGCCAGCCGGCTGCATGTGCTGAGCCCGGCCGCCCACGACCTGTTCGCCCGCGCCTTCGATGCCGCCAGCCATGGCGACTGGGTGGCGGCCCGCAATCTGGCGTCACAGAGCGGGGCCACCACTGGTCTGGCGGCGACTGCCCGCCGGCTGCTGGAATGGCGCTATGCGCTGGACCGCGACAGTGGTGCCACATTCGCGGAGATTGACGCGGTGATGCGCGACCTGGCGTCAAATTCAAAGGCCGCGCAGTGGCCGCTGTCCGGTACGCTGCAGGCCCGGGCCGAAGAGGCCATGCCCGGCCCCGCATATCAGGGCGCGCTGACGCCGGCGCAGACCCTGGCATGGTTCCAGGGCAGATCGCCCAATTCCAGCATCGGCAGGATCCGGCTGGGCGAAGCGCTGGTGGCCACCGGCGAGGTGTCGCGCGGTGCCCGGCTGATCCGTCAGGGCTGGGAGGACGGCAGTTTCGATACCAGCACCGAGCTGGACATCGTTCAGCGCGACGGCGCGCACATCACCCCGGCCGCCGACAGGGCGCGGCTGGACAATCTTTTGTGGCGCGGCCAGGTGACCGCGGCGCGCCGCATGCTGTCGCGCGTCGGCGGCGCGGCCGCCGACACAGCCCAGGCACGGATCGCTTTGCGGCTGGGACTGGCGCGGGCGAAAAAGGAACTGGCGAAGGTGGCAGGTTCGTCCGATCCCAGCCTCCTGTTCGACTGGTCGCATGCCCTTCGCATGGAGGACCGCGACCGTGAGGCCCACGCCATGCTGCTCAGGGTAGAGGCCGCGCCAATGGTGGAGGACCACGCGGCGCGCTGGTGGGGCGAATGCAACGCACAGGCGCGCGATGCGCTGGCGGCGGGCGATCCGAAAACCGCGCTGGCGCTGGTGCGCCATTGCGGCTTCACCGAGGGCACTCATTTTGCCGAGCAGGAATTCCTGGCCGGCTTCATCGCCCTGCGCTTCCTGAAAGTGCCACAGACGGCGCTGGTCCATTTCCGCAAGCTGGACGAAGCGGTGAGCCGGCCGATCAGCAAGAGCCGCGCGCAATACTGGATGGGCCGCGCCTATGAGGCGATGGACCAGGACACGAGGGCGCTTGTCCACTACCGTCGGGCCGCGGCATACCCGGAAACCTTCTATGGCCAGATCGCGCTGGCCCACATCGAACCCGATCCGGTTCTGCATCTGACCGCCAGCGCGGTCGAGGCCGCGCCGCAGGCCACGATCGAGGCCGGGCCGCTGATGGCCGAGATCATGGTGCTGGCCGATCTTGGGCAGGCGGCGACCCTTCGGCTATTCGCCGAGCGCAATGCTGCCGCCGATCCGGCGCCCGCGCATCTGAAGCGGCTGATGATGATGCTGGTGGACTGGGGCTATCCGGAGATCGCGGTGCGGTTGGCCAAGAACGCCAGCTATGACGGCCTCATGCTGCCCGACTTCACCCATCCGACGATCGCCCTGCCCGCCTATGCGGGACCGGGCACGGCGCCCGATCCGGCGCTCGTGCTGGGCTTGATCCGGCAGGAGACGGAATTCAACCCCTATGCCATCAGCAGCGCCGGCGCCAAGGGGCTGATGCAGATGATGCCGGCCAGCGCCAAGGTGGCGGCCAGGCAGGCGGGCCTGCCCTATCGCCCCGATGCGTTGCTGGCGGACAGCGCCTACAACATGCAGCTCGGCATGACCGAGTATCGCGGCCATCTGGACCGCTATGGCGGATCGCTGGTGCTGGCGGCCGCATCCTATAACGCCGGACCCGGAAACACGCGCAAATGGCTGGCGGCGATGGGCGATCCGCGCGACGGCAGCGTCGATCCCATCGACTGGATCGAGCAGATCCCGTTCGGCGAGACCCGCAATTACGTGCAGAGGGTGTTGGAGAATACCGAGGTCTATCGCGCCCGGCTGGCGGGAAAGGATGTGCCGCTGAAGATCCTGAGCGACCTTTACGCGCCGTCACAGCCGCGGATGGCGGTGCTGACGGCGGGGGCCGGCGCAAGCGCACCGGTAAGCCGGGCGAACTAGACCCGGGAAACGTTCAGCCATTCGCGGGCCTGGCGCTGCGCTTCCGCGATCTGGGAAGGCGCCATCTCGCTGGCCAGCTGGTTGCGCCAGTTCTTGGCGGCTTCAACGCCGCGCACGGCAGCCAGGTTGAACCATTTGTGGGCTGCGATCAGGTCTACGCCCACGCCCTGGCCGGTCGAATAGGCCAGACCAAGATTGTAGAGCGCGTCCGCCCGCCCCCGTTCGGCGTCGCGCTCATATTGCGCGAGGCTGTCCACATCGATGCACGCCACAGCACACTCCCTTCGTCGTGCGGTCGCGCGAAGACCCCTTCGCGCAGGTGGGGATGGTGCGGGGCTAGAAGCTAAGGCCCGGTAAACCGGCGTTAGCCTTAATTGCTAAGAACCATTAGGCGGGGTGAATCAAACCCTAATGACGCCTTGCCTGATGGCCGGCGCGCGGGCGGCGGAAAGGAACAAAAAAATCAGCGCGCCCGCTGCCCGAACAGGTGCTTGCGCTCCTCGTCCGTGATGGGCCGGCTCATCTGTGCCGCCAGCGCCTTGCCGCGCCTGACGGCGGGGCGCGCGCCTACCCGGTCGCGCCAGGCCAGCACATGGGCAAACTCGGCCAGCGGCACATGCTTGCCCGCGGACAGGACCCAGCTCCAACACGCCATGTCGGCGATGGAATACCCGCCCGCCAGGTATTTGCGGGTCGCCAGGCGCGTGTTCATCACACCCAGCAGGCGATGGACCTCGTCGTTGTAGCGCTTCTGGGCATAGGGAATTTTCTCCAGCGCATAGTTGTTGAAGTGGTTGGCCTGGCCGGCCATGGGGCCCAGGCCTCCCACCTGCCAGAACAGCCACTCCTCCACCTGGACGCGGGCGCGCTCCTGCTGCGGATAGAACTTGCCGTATTTGCGGCCCAGATACTGGAGGATCGCGCCGGACTCGAAGACCGAGATGGGCCGGCCGCCCGGCCCGTCGGGGTCGACGATGGCGGGCATGCGGTTGTTGGGCGATATCTTCAGGAAGGCGGGGGCGAACAGTTCGCCCTTGCCGATGTCCACGAAATGGACCTCATAGGGCGCCCCCAGTTCCTCCAGCATGATCGAGATCTTGTGGCCGTTGGGGGTGGGCCAATAATAGAGCTGGATCGGCCTTGCGGGCTTTTTCGCGGCCCTGCGGGTGGGCTTTTTTCTCGCCCCGGAGGCGGGTTTGCGGGGGGACTTGCGGGTTTTCTTGCTGGCCATGACAGGTGCCTGGTGTGCTGCGGCCAAAGACATGGGACACGGCAATCGCCAGGGCAAGGCCTAAAAGCAGCTTGGCCGCGGTACCCTTACGGGACCGCGGCCTTCGCTTTAATCATCGGATACTCCCCGAGTGAATGATCAGGGGACCCGAGAAAAAGGAACTGACTTACGTCAATTACTTCTTCTTCTTGGCGGCCTTCTTCTTGGTCGCCTTTTTCTTGGTGGCCTTCTTCTTCGCGGCCTTCTTCTTCGCAGCCATGTTGAACTCCTCTATCGTTTGTTCGGGTCTGAACGACTCGCGTCGCCCCCCCAAAACGCGAACAATATGAATTACTTGCATTTTGAAATGCAACTCTGCCTTGACTTTTGAAAATCCCGGTTTTTCTGGAAATGCAGGAAATGCCCATTTTACAAGGGCTAAATGCGCTATTCAGTATACGGATTAAAAATTCCGGGGACCGCCGCTCCGGACCCGCGATTGCGCATTTTGTGCGAATCACCCCTCGTCGGGCAGGTTGAGTCGGACCTTGAGAGCGGCGTTCACCGCCGCGGGATTGGCCTTGCCGCCGGTCTGGCGCATCACCTGTCCGACGAACCAGGCGGCGAGCTTGGGCTTGGCCTTCACCTCTTCCACCTTGTCGGGATTGGCGGCGATCACGGCCTCGATCGCCGCATCGATGGCGCCGGTATCGGTCACCTGCTTCAGACCTCGCGCCTCGACGATCGCATTGCGGGGATCGCCGGTGCGCTCGTTCCACTCGATGTCCAGCACATCCTTGGCGATCTTGCCGCTGATCAGCCCCTCGGCGACCATCGCAATGATGTCGGCATTGGCCTTCGCGCTCACCGGTCCATCGGCGATGGACAGGCCCGTCTTGTTCAGCCGGCCGAAATATTCGTTGTTCAGCCAGTTGGCCGCGGCCTTGGCCTCGGCGCCCGCCGCCAGCATCGCCTCGAAATAGTCGGCGGTTTCGCGTTCGCCGACCAGGACCGAGGCGTCATAGGCCGACAGGCCCAGATTCATCAGCCGCGCCTTCTTCTCGTCGGGCAGTTCCGGCAGGGATTTGCGGATTTCCTCCACCCAGGCCGGATCGAGTTCCAGCGGCAACAGGTCGGGATCGGGGAAATAGCGATAGTCATGCGCTTCCTCCTTGGAACGCATGGACCGGGTTTCACCCGCCCTGGCGTCGAAAAGGCGGGTTTCCTGGATCACGGTGCCGCCTCCTTCGATCAGGTCGACCTGTCGGCGCGCCTCATATTCCACTGCCTGCGCAATGAAGCGCATCGAGTTGACGTTCTTGATCTCGCAGCGCGTTCCCAGGGTCTTGAACGAGCCGGTGCGGCGGAATTCGTCGTATCCCCCCTCCCTGCAGACCGAAACATTGACGTCCGCGCGCATGGAACCTTCGTCCATGTTGCCGTCGCAGGTGCCCAGATAGCGAACGATGGCCCGCAGTTTCTTCAGGAACGCCGCGGCCTCCTCGCTCGAACGCATGTGCGGCTTGGTGACGATCTCCATCAGGGCGATGCCCGACCGGTTCAGATCGACATAGGAATTGTCGGGGGACTGGTCGTGCAGGCTCTTGCCCGCATCCTGTTCCAGGTGCAGCCGCTCGATCCCCACCTTGATGGTTTCCCCGTTCTTGAGGTCGATCAGCACCTCGCCCTCGCCCACGATGGGGTTCTTGTATTGGCTGATCTGATAGCCCTGGGGCAGGTCGGGGTAGAAATAGTTCTTCCGGTCGAATACCGAGGTCAGGTTGATCCGGGCCTTCAGTCCCAAGCCGGTGCGGACCGCCTGTTCCACGCATTTCTCGTTGATGACCGGCAACATTCCCGGAAAGCCGGCATCGATAAAGCTGACCTGGCTGTTGGGGTCGGCCCCGAAACGGGTCGAGGCACCGGAAAACAGCTTGGATTGCGACAGGACCTGGGCGTGGACTTCCATGCCGATCACGATTTCCCACGCGCCGGTTTCGCCCTTGATCGTCTTGTTTCCAACGGAAGTGTTCATGCGGACCACCATTTGGCCGGGCTGTGCGCGAATTCCGCCGCATCTTCCACCGCCCGCGCTGCGCGCAGGAGCGTGCCTTCGTCGAACGCCTTGCCGATGAGTTGCAAACCCAGCGGCAGGCCATTGGCCGTCAGCCCGGCGGGGACCGAGATGCCGGGCAAACCCGCCAGGTTCACCGTCACGGTGAAGACGTCCTGCAGGTACATCTCCAGCGGGTCGGCGGTCTTGGCGCCCACCGCGAAGGCCGGGCCTGGGGTCGAGGGGGTCAGCAGCACGTCACATTTTTCAAAGGCGCTGGCGAAGTCGCGCGCGATCAGGGTACGCAGCTTCTGGGCCCGGGCATAATAGGCGTCGTAATAGCCCGCGGACAGCACATAGGTGCCGATCAGCACGCGACGCTGCACCTCGGCGCCGAAGCCTTCGCCGCGGCTGCGCTCGTAAAGGTCGGTGATGTCGCGCGGTCCGGCCGCACGGTGGCCGAAACGCACGCCGTCATAGCGGGCCAGGTTCGATGACGCCTCGGCGGGCGCCACGATGTAATAGGTCGGCAGCGCATATTTGGTGTGCGGCAGCGAGATTTCGACAATCTCGGCACCCTGCGCCTTCAGCCATTCGGCGCCTTTGGTCCACAGGGTGCCGATCTCGGCTGGAGCGCCGTCGATCCGATACTCCTTCGGGATGCCCACGCGCAGGCCCTTGACCGGGCCTTCCATCAGCTTCTCGTAATCGGGCACCGGCAGATCGACACTGGTGGAGTCCCTGGGGTCCACGCTGGCCATGGTCTTGAGCATGATCGCCGCGTCCCTGACCGTCTTGGTCATGGGACCGGCCTGATCCAGCGATGAGGCAAAGGCGACAATGCCGAAACGCGAACAGCGGCCATAGGTGGGCTTGAGGCCCACGCGCCCGGTGACGGCAGCAGGCTGGCGGATGGAGCCGCCGGTGTCCGTGCCGGTAGCAGCCAGGCAAAGATCTGCGGCAACCGCCGCGGCGCTGCCGCCGCTCGAGCCGCCCGGAACCAGGCTTGCGTTGGAATCGTTGGCGCGCCAGGGGTTGATGACGGGGCCAAAGAAGCTGGTCTCGTTGGACGAGCCCATGGCGAATTCATCCAGGTTGGTCTTGCCCAACATCACCGCGCCGGCGTCCCAAAGGTTCTGGGTCACCGTGGATTCATAAGGCGGCACGAAATCGCCCAGTATCTTCGAGGCGGCGGTGGTGCGGGTGCCCCTGGTGCAGAACAGGTCCTTGATCGCCAGCGGCAGGCCTTCCAGCTCGCCGGCCTCGCCGCGGGCAATGCGATGGTCGGAAGCGGCGGCCATATGCAGCGCCTGTTCGCCCGCCTCGGTGATGAAGGCATTGAGGGGGCGGCCCGCCTCGATCGCGGAAACGAACGCGCCGGTCAGTTCCCTGGAGGAAATCCTCTTGGCGCGAAGCGCGTCGCGCGCCTCCGCCAGGGTCATTCGGGTCAATTCATCTGAAACAGAGGCCGGCATTACTCAACCACCTTGGGCACGACGAAGAAATGATCCTCGCCCTCCGGCGCATTGGCCATCAGGGCGTCAGCCTGGCCGCCGTCGCTCACTTCGTCCCGGCGCCATTTCAGCTTCTGGGCGACAACGCTGGTCATGGCAGGCACGCCCTCCACATTCACCTCGCCCAGCATCTCCACCCATTGGAAGATGCCGTTCAACTCTGCGGCCATGGGCTCAAGCCGGGCATCCGGCACGGCGATTCGGGCAAGGCGGGCAATGCGGCGCACGGTGTCCTTGTCGACGGACATAATCCCTCCTGGGAGGTTCCTGCTGTGTTAGAAGAGCCTGACTTGCTAGCAAGGGGGGTGACGGCTGGCAAGCACGCGAAAAGCCGCAAAAAACGAGGGGTCCTTGGGGGTCGTTTCACTGGAAGAAATAAGCCTGGTGCCCGGCCGGCGTCTGCTGGGGCTGGACCTTGGGGAAAAGACCATCGGCCTGGCCCTGTCGGACCGGCTGTTGTCGGTCGCCACGCCCTACAAGACCCTGAAACGCGGCAAATTCAGCGCCGATGCCCCGATTCTGGACAATATAATAAGTGAGGAAGGGGTCGGCGCCCTGGTGGTGGGCCTGCCCCTGAACATGGACGGTTCGGACGGGCCCTCGGCCCAGTCCGCCCGGGCCTTCGCCCGCAACTGGGCCGCGCGCAGCCCCATCCCCCTCTGCTTCCAGGATGAGCGGCTTTCGACCAGCGCGGTAACCCGCACCCTGATCGAGGCCGATGCATCGCGCCGCCGCCGCAGCGAACTGGTCGACAAGATGGCGGCCGCTTACATCCTGCAGGGCGCGCTGGACCGCCTGCGGAATTTGCGAGGCGGCTGATGCGGGACGATGCTTCTGCCGCCCGGTTTCGCTGGCTGCCGCCGGGGCTGCGCCCGCCGGTGGCGATGGTGTGGCGGCAGGAACGGGTCCTGCTGCTGGTGGGCGCGGCGGCGTTCTTCGCCGGCTACGACCAGAACGTCTTTGGCTTCGCGATTCCCCAGATCCAGGCCAGCCTGCACATCCCCGAGAACCAGATCGGGTTGACGGTCAGCTATTTCCGCATTGCGGCGCTGCTGGCGCTGCTGATCGCGGCCAGCGCCGATCTTGTAGGCCGCCGGCGGCTGCTGCTCGTCACGCTGTTCGGCCAGGGCTTCTTCACCCTGTTGACGGCGTTCGCGCCCAACTATGACAGCTTTGTGTGGGCACAGCTGCTGACGCGAGTCTTCGGCTACTCGGAGGAAATGCTGTGCTGGGTGGTGGTAGCCGAGGAAATGGCCGCCGGCGCGCGCGGCTGGGCCAACGGCACCATCTCTTCGTTCTATTACCTGGGGGCGGGTGTTGCCTCGCTGGTATTCTCGATGATCACCATCCTGCCCTATGGCTGGAGATCGCTTTATGCCATCGGCGCCGGCGCCATCTTCCTGGTGGCGTGGCTGCGCCGGCGCCTGCCCGAGACCAGGCGTTTCGCGGCGCGGGGACTGGACCAGAAGGCCATGTCGAAGAAGGCGGAAACCCTGTCGCTGCTGCGCGGGCTGGTGCGGGAATATCCCTGGCGCATCCTGACCGTGGTGGTGGCGGCCGGCGCCTTCGGCTTTGCGATGGCCGCGGCGACCGTGCTGCAATCCAAGTACCTGCAGAGTTTTTACGGCTATGCCCCTTGGCAGGCCAGCGCCGTCACCATTCCCGGCGGGCTGATCGGGCTGGGTCTGGCGATCACGGCGGGACGGCTGTCGGACAGGTGGGGCAGAAAGCCCATGGCCCTGGGAATTGTCATTCTGGCCGGCGTCTGCTTTTTCCTTTTCTATGGCGGGGCGCCCGGCTGGGCCGTGCCGCTGTTGTGGATACTGGCCTTTTTCGGCTTTTTCTCCGGCGACGCGCTGATCGCGGGATTTGCATTGGAGATCGTGCCGACGCACTATCGTTCCACGGTCTCGGGCCTGAGATACGTGGTCGAGATCGGCATGGGGGCGGGCGCGCTGGCGCTGGAGGGCGTGCTGTTCGACCGCTTCGGTGCCCATGGTCCGGCGATCCAGCTTCTGCTGGCGCCCATCGTGATCACATTGTTCGCCATCCTGTTCCTGCCCGAACCGGCAGGAAAGGCGCTGGAGGAAATGGCATGAAAATTCTGGTCGTGCTGCCGCTGCTGTTGTTGCTGCTGAGCCTTGCCAGACATGCAGCAGCCCAGACCTGCAAGAAAAGCCCCGCCGTGACCGGAAAATGCGCAATGCTGATGGGCAGCCTGGGCCTGACGCGCGGGGTGGGCGTCACGCTCAAAACCGATGATGGACGGCGCGTGCTGATCAAGGCCCCGCCGGACAGCGACGCCGACATCCCCGGAGGGGTGATGCAGAGCTGGCTTTACTGGCAAACCAGGACCGGGCGGATGGATACGCGCATCAAGGGCCGCTATGAGATATGCCCCCTGCCCGGCGGCGGCGGTGGCGATGAATATGCGTGCATCAACAGCGGCTCGCACATCACCGCGGACAAGTCCTCCGCCGATGTTTCCGACTGACGCCCGATTAACCACCGGCGCTTGCAGGATACGATGCTTGCGCCTATAAGCCCGGCTTTAATGACATCGCAGCCCGCCGCCCCCCTGCTTTCATCCAGCCACCTTCTGGGGATCGAGGGGCTTTCTCCCACCGAAGTCACGGCCCTGCTCGACCTGGCCGAGACCTATGTGGTCCAGGGCCGCTCCGGCGACAAGAGAACCAGCCTGCTCGCGGGCCGCACCCTGATCAACCTGTTCTTCGAAGCCTCTACCCGCACCCAGTCCAGTTTTGAGCTCGCGGGCAAGCGCCTTGGCGCCGACGTCCTGAACATGAGCGTGAAGACCAGTTCGGTCTCCAAGGGTGAGACGCTGATCGACACCGCCACCACGCTCAATGCCATGCGCCCCGACCTGCTGGTGGTACGCCATCAGGATGCGGGCGCCGCCGAACTTCTCTCGCGCAAGGTGGATTGCTGCGTCATCAATGCCGGCGACGGCGCGCATGAACATCCAACCCAGGCGCTGCTGGATGCCCTCACCATCCGGCGGCGGCTCGGCGGCTTCGAGGGTCTGGTGGTCGCCATCTGCGGCGACGTGCTGCACAGCCGGGTGGCGCGTTCGAACCTGCGGCTTCTGTCGATGATGGGCGCGCGCGTGCGGCTGGTGGCGCCAAGGACCCTGCTGCCCGCGCAGGCCGACCGTTTCGGCGTGGAGATTTTCACCGACATGCAGGCGGGTCTTGCCGGAGCCGACATCGTGATGATGCTGCGCCTGCAGCTGGAGCGCATGTCGGGCGCCTTCGTGCCGTCCGCGCGCGAATATTTCCGCTTCTATGGCCTGGATCGCCGGAAGCTGGCATGGGCCAAACCCGGCGCGCTGGTCATGCATCCGGGGCCGATGAACCGCGGCGTGGAGATTGCATCCGAAATCGCCGACGATGTCGAAGTCAGCCTGATTTCGGAGCAGGTGGAGATGGGGGTGGCAATCCGCATGGCGGTTCTCGATGCCTTGTCCCGTACCATCCCGCGCGAGGGCCGCAACACATGATGCGTCCGGTGGCCTTCCGCGGGTGTCGCCTGATCGATCCGGCCAGCGGGCTGGACGCAAAGGGCGGACTTCTGATTGACAATGGGCGCATCGCCGATGTGGGTCCGCGCCTGTTCAACGACGCCGAACCCACCGATCCCGAGGTGATCGACGCGCGCGGGCTGGTCCTGACGCCGGGCCTGATCGATGCGCGGGTTTTCACCGGCGAGCCGGGCAGCGAACATCGCGAGTCCCTGGAATCGGCCAGCGCCGCGGCCGCGGCGGGCGGGGTAACCTCGCTGGTGGTGATGCCCAACACCGATCCGGTGATCGACGAGCCATCGCTGGTGGATTTCATCCTGCGCCGCGCCGCCGGCACCGCCAAGGTACGCGTGCTGCCCTGCGCCGCCCTGACCAAGGGCCTGAAGGGCGAGGTGATGACCGAGATGGGGCTGATGCGCGAGGCGGGCGCGGTGGCCTTCGGTGATGGGGACCGCACCGTTGCCAATGCGCGGGTCCTGCACCGCGCCCTGTCATATGCCGCGACATTCGGCGCGCTGGTGGTGGGCCACGCCGAAGACCCGGACCTGACGGCCGGCGCCTCGGCCAGCGAGGGCGAATTCGCCACCCGCCTGGGACTTCCGGCCGCTCCGGCGCTTGCCGAAGCCATTATAGTGGAGCGCGATATCCGCCTGGTCGAACTGACGGGCGTGCGCTATCACTTCGGCCAGATTTCCACTCGCGCGAGCCTTGAGATCATCGCCGCCGCCAAGGCGCGCGGGCTGCCGGTGACCTGCGGGGTCAGCGCGCACCACCTGGCGCTGAACGAGCTGGATGTCGGCGCCTATCTGACCTTCCGCAAGGTGCGCCCGCCACTGCGCAGCGAGGACGACCGCGCCGCCATGGTCGAAGGCGTGGCCGACGGCACGATCGACATCATCGTCTCAAGTCATGAACCGCAGGGCGCCGATACCAAGCGCCAGCCCTATGCCTCGGCTGCGGCGGGTTCGGTCGGGCTCGAGACGCTGCTGCCCGCCACGCTGGCGCTGGCCCATGACGGGCAGGTATCACTGATGCGAGCATTGGAGGCGCTGACCGCCGCGCCGGCGCGTATCTTCGGGCTTGCGGGAGGTACGCTCGCCAAGGGTGCGCCCGCCGACCTGGCACTGATCGACCTGGACGAGACTTTCCAGGTCGATGCCGAGAAGCTGCACAGCCGCGCGCGCAACACCGCCTTCGAAGGCCGCAAATTCTCCGGCTTCGCAAAGATGACCTTCGTCGGCGGCGCCTGCGTGTTCGACCGGCGATAGATTTTCGCCGGAAACCCTGCCATCGTCGGCGTCCATGACCGCAATGACTCTGCTTCAGGCCCTGCTGCTCGGCTATCTGCTGGGATCGGTGCCCTTCGGCCTGTTCTTCACCCGCCTGTCGGGCGCAGGCGACATTCGCGCCATCGGCAGCGGCAATATCGGCGCCACCAATGTGCTGCGCACCGGCAAGAAGTGGGCGGCCGCCGCGACCCTTCTGTGCGACGGCGCAAAGGGCGCGGTGGCGGTGCTGGCTGCGCGCGCCTTTCTGCCGCCGCAGGCCGAGATCTTCGCCGCGCTGGGCGCGGTTTTCGGGCACCTGTTTCCCGTCTGGCTGAACTTCAAGGGCGGCAAGGGCGTGGCCACATTTCTTGGTGTCACTCTGGCGCTCTACTGGCCGGTAGGGCTGCTGGCGGCGGCGATCTGGCTGGGCGCGGCCTTCATCTGGCGCATTTCATCGCTGTCGGCGCTGATCGCGATCGCGCTGTCACCCCTGCTGTTTCTCCTGTTTCATCGCGAGGACTATGCCGCGACGGCGCTGCTGCTGTCGGTGCTGATCTATTACATGCATCGTGAGAACATTCGCCGGCTCATGAGGGGCGAGGAGCCGCGGATCGGCGCCACCAGGAAAAGCGCCGATGCTCCAACGACGCACTGAACGGCCGCTCTCGGACCGCGAGCGGCTGGACTGGCTGCGCCTGGCGCGCACCGACCATGTCGGTCCCGTCACCTTTGCAAACCTGGTCGCGCGCTTCGGCTCGGCGGGCGCGGCGCTGGAGGAAATACCGGGCATGGCCCGGCGCGGCGGCGGAAAAAATTTCGTGCTGCCCGAAGAAGACGCCATCGCCGCCGAGATGGAACGGCTGGATGCACTTGGCGGGCAGTTGCTCTGTTCCTGCGAACCGGATTTTCCGAGAGGGCTGGGCGCGCTGGACCCGCCGCCGCCGGCGATAAGCATCCTGGGGCATCGCCATCTTCTGAGGAAGGAGATGATCGCCATCGTGGGCGCGCGCAATGCCAGCGCGCTGGCACGAAAATTCACCGACACGCTGGCGCGCGAACTGGGCTTCGCCGGGCTTGTCGTGGTGTCGGGCCTGGCGCGCGGCATAGATGCAGCGGCGCACGAGGCCGCCCTGGCTGTGGGCACGGCGGCGGTAGTGGCCGGCGGGGTGGACGTCATCTATCCACCGGAGAACACGCGGCTCTACCACGCCATCCGCGAACAGGGCGTCATCGTCTCGGAAATGCCGCCGGGCGAAGCGCCCCAGGCCCGCCACTTTCCTCGCCGCAACCGGCTGATCAGCGGGCTTTCGCGCGGGGTGGTCGTGGTGGAAGCGGCCGAACGCTCCGGCTCGCTCATCACGGCGAACTATGCCCTGGAACAGGGCCGCGAGATATTCGCCGTGCCGGGATCGCCGCTCGATCCCCGTGCAAAGGGGCCCAACCGGTTGATCCGCGACGGCGCGACCCTGACGGAAGGGGTCCAGGACATCCTGCAGGTGCTGACGCCGATGCTGGGCTGCGACTTCGGCGAGCCGGACCGGGACTTCGGCGCCCTGCCCGGCGCGGCATCGGATATGGAAGCCGATCGCATCCGCGCGTCGGTCGAGGAAGCGCTGGGTCCGGCCCCGGTGGAGATCGACGAACTGATCCGGCAACTGGGCGCGCCGGCAGGTGCGGTACTGACGGTGATCCTGGAGCTGGAACTGGCTGGACGCTGCGTGCGCCTGCCGGGCAACAGGGTATCGTGGTCATAAGGATCGTAGCGACACAGGGGATTGGCACTCACACAACCGGGAGGAGAATGGCATGACGGGCACGATCGCAAATCCAGCGCCACTAGGCCTGGCAGGTTTTGGCCTTACGACGGTTCTCTTGAGTTGCGTGAATGCGGGCTTGTTGCCGGCGGGCGGCGAACCGGTGGTCATTCCCCTGGCGATGGCCTTTGGCGGCACCGCCCAGCTGATCGCCGGGATCATGGAGTTCAAGGCAGGCAATGTGTTCGGCGCCACCGCCTTCACCAGCTATGGCGCCTTCTGGTGGTGGTTCGCGCTGCTGATGATCCTGTCCAACAACCATATGCTGGACCTGTCGGGCGCCGGTACGGCGGTGGGCGTATGCCTTCTGTTGTGGGGAGTCTTCACCCTTGGCCTGTGGGTCAGCACGTTCCGGCTGACGCGGCTGTCCTTCGGCATCTTCCTGACCTTGTGGATCGCCTTCTTTCTTCTGGGCGCCGGCGCGATCCTGGCCAATCCGATGCTGCATGTGGCCGGCGGGTGGGCAGGCCTGGCCAGTGGAGCGCTGGCGCTTTACGGC
>JBEHXB010000003.1:0-27600 GCA_048498895.1 Pseudomonadota bacterium | reverse complement strand
GTGGGATGCGGTTGTTTGGGCGGGCAACGCCGCCCTCGCCCGAAAGATGACATCGACTTTTTCAAGCGCGTTCGCGGCCTCGTCGAAAATAGCGCGTGCCACGACAATATTGCTGTCGGTGTCACCGACCAACTCACTGTAGGTGAAAAAGATCCGATGATTCGCGGCAAAATCGCGATCCAGCGCCACATCCAGGAGGCCTACTTGCCCGAAATTGAATACTGCGGGAACGCCGGCGACAGGCTCGGAAAGGGCGCCGTTGCTGTCGAGCAGGCGCATGCTGCCAGGCTTCTCTGTTATCAAGATTTTGCCATCGGGAAGAAACGCAAAGCTCCACGGCGACCTGAGCTTCTCTGTTAAAATCTTGACGTTGAACGGCGCGGTACGATGAAAGGGCGCGCGCGTCTGACCGTGAAATGCCGGTTTATCGTCTGCCTTCTCCGGAGGACGCCTTTCAATCGGCTGCCCTTCGGCCTGGACGGCATTGAAGTCCGTGAGGATCTTGTCCGGCACTATTGGTTTCACGCCGGGCGGCGTACCCGTCGGCGGGACTGTCTGGGCGGCCAGGCCCGCCGACAAGAGAGTCAGGCTAATAACGCAAACTTTGAGCAATCTCGAATTCATACGCAATCCCTTCTCGAAGTGGCGGCATTGCCACCCTCCTGCAGGACTTCCAACAACAGCAACGTATCAATGCTCGCTAGGCTGTCTGTGGCAGGGCGGCAGTGGATTAGGAAAATTCAGAAACAATCGCCATACAGCGGTTCCGCCAGCGAGCTCAGCTGGGACTGCCGCATTCCGCAGCAGGGTAAATGCGCCTGACACGCCGCCAAGCGATGGCGAGCCGGTAGATGTCCGTGTCGGACGTGATAGCGGTGACTTGGCGTATGTCTGTAGATGATACAAAAATTGACCGGTCTCCGCGGAAAACCGCGCGCCGTCCGCATCAAAATCGTGTTTTAAATCTTCGGGCATTACTTGTCGTCTAACCATTTTAATCAGGGAGTCCAAACACATAAATCTGCTGGCCGGTGGATGCCCGATGCACTTCGTCCAGCAGCGCGGTCGGCTTCTGCTGAGGGCTGCCGCCGCCCAGGCCGGTGGTGACGGCGATGTACTGCTTGCCGTCCAGGCTGAAGCAGATCGGATAGCCCTGCACGGTGTTGCCCAGCCGGGTCTGCCAGACGATCTTGCCGCTCTTCACATCCACGGCCTTGAAGCTGCGGTTGAAGTCGCCCACGAAAGCCAACCCGCCGCCGGTGGACAGCACCGCCGACAGGAAGGGGCTGCGCTGCTGCCAGGACCAGATTTCCTTCATGTCGCTGGTACGATAGGCGACCAGCTTGCCCATATTCTGGTGCGTGCCGGGCATGAAGAAGAATTTCTGCGAGGCGGCCGTGCCGCCGCCGCCCAGTTTCTGGTCCACGTCATGGCCCTGGATCATCACGCAGCTCTGGCTGAGCGGGATGATGAGCAGGTCGGTGGGCTCGTTATAGCTGACCGCCTGCCAGTCATGACCGCCTTCCGGTCCCGGGCAGGAGGAAAGCCACTGGTTGGTCTTCTGGTTGATGATGTCGCTGCGATAGGTGACTTCGCCGGTCTGGTGATTGATGTTGGCGAAGACGTTCTGGAACATGGTCTCCTTGACGTCCAGGAACTTGCCGGTGACGCGGTCCAGCTTCCACAGGATGCCGGGCTTGCCGATGGTCATCAGGGTCTTCTGGTCGCCATGGTCGATCAGCACGCGCTCGAACACTTCGTCCAGATCAAGCGATTCACCCGGCGCATGCTGGAAATACCATTTCAGCTTGCCGTCATCGGGATTGAGCGCCAGCGTCGAACTGGAATAAAGCGTCGAGGCGCCATAGGTCTTGCGGCTGGCGCGGAACCACGGCTTGGTCTGCGCCACGCCCCAATAGGTTGTGTTCAATTCGGGGTCATAGGTGCCGGCGATCCAGGTATCGCCGCCGCCGCGCAGCAGGTTGGGCAACCCGTTCCAGGTGTCACCGCCGGGCTGGCCTTCCAGCGCGGTGGTGAAGAACTTCCAGTCGCGCTTGCCGGTGTCGGCATCAAAGGCGCTGATATAACAGTTGTTCTGTGAATAGTTGTCGCAGCCGGTCAGGCCCGTCAGCACCTTGCCGCGCATCACCATGACGCCGCCGGTATTGGAATTGTTGGGATTGCCCAGCGTCTGTTCCCACACGATCCTGCCGGTGCGGGCATCGAGCGCGTGGATCTTGGCGTCGGTGGTCGCGACATAGACCTTGTCGTGATAGACGGCCAGGCTGCGGGTGCCGCCATAGGCGATCTTCGAGACCGGCCCGATGCGGTTTTCCCATATCAACTCGCCGGTGCGCGCATCCAGCGCCTGCACCGTGTTGGAGGTATTGGACAGGAACATCACCCCGGCATGGACAATGGGCGTCACCTGGCTGGCGCCGCCCTCGTTCATGTTCCAGGCCCATTTCAGGGTCAGCGACTTCACATTCGACGGCGTGATCTGCTCCGACGGGCTGAAGCTCCAGCCCTGATAGTTGCGGCGGTACATCAGCCATTCGCCGTCCGGCGGATGGGTCAGCATCTCGTCGCTGACATCGACATAATTCTTCACCGTGCCCTTGACGGTGTGGCCGAGCTGGAATGCCGGCGCCATCAGGTCGGTGCTCTGGTTCAGCGGCGCGTCGTTGGCGGTCTTGGCGCCCGGCGCCGACTTCGGCATCCTGGCCGGCGGCTTGCCGTTGGCGATGCTGGAAACCTTGACATCGGTTGTCTTGCGGAAGGGTTTGGAGCCCGCCGGGGCGCCATTGGCCTGCAGCAGATAGGCCGTGACATTGGTGTACTGCGTCTCGCTGAGGCTGCCGGCCGCGCCCGCCGGCATGGATGTGGCGATAAACTTGTAAAGGTCCCTGGTCGAACGGGCGCCAAAGGAGCTGATGAATCCGTAGCCGCCAAGCGCGGGCGCGTCGCCGCCGCCGGCGAGGTTGGCGCGGTGACAGCCGCCGCAGCTCTGGGCATAGACGGTCCTGCCCGCCGCCGCCTGGGCCGCGGTGTAAACGCCTGCAGGCGCGGTCTGCGCCCAGGCCAGCGCACTGCCAAGGCCGATCAGCGCCGCGGCGCTCATCAGGAAATTCCGCGACATCATCATTTTCCTTCCAGCCAGCCCTGCAGGTTGCCCTCGGGCGCCTTTTCGCTGTCGATGCGGATATAAAGCGACTGCTTCTGCAGCGCCGCCACCTGGTCCTGCGTCAGGGTCACTGATCCCGACACCGGGCCTTCCGGCGCATGTGCGACAGTCAGCTTGCCGATCGCCTCACCCGGCACGCCCTTGGCCAGCCCGATGCGCACCGAAGCGGCGGTTGCGGGCGACGTCATGCCGGAGAAGCTGCCCTGAATCGCCAGGATGTTGCCGTCCAGGCTGGCGGTGACGTTGCCGATGCTGCCGATCACGTCGGCGCGGGTGGTGGCGTCGAAGGGCGTGGGGTCCAGTTCCGCCTCGAACGTCTGAGCGAAGGCCAGGGCGGGCGACATAAACAAAAGCAGCACCCCCATGGCAAATCGGCTTGTCGTTTTTGGGCGTACCATGGCGCCAACACTCCTCGCTGTTTCCCAAGCCTGCTCGCCATCTGACATGTGACGCCGCTTGCTCGCGCGTATGACATGGAAGAATGCCGGCAAATATTTCGCGGATTTCACCGCCCCCCCAGATCGGCATTGCCCACAGACAGCGTGAGGCCCCAAGGCGGTTTCATGATTCACAATCGGGGAGGCCCATCTCACAAATATAGAATTACGATCTTCTTCAGCAAGGAGGGCTCGCCATCGCATCCGCGAACTAAATTGTGCCATGCTGAAGGTATCAGCGGTTGTGAAATTGTCTTTGCAAAATCGGCGGCAGACTTGGACAATTCGGAAACCATCTTACGTCAAACAAGATAAAGATTATTTAGGTCACAACGATCCCAGCCAATCCCGTCTGCACCGGCCTTGGCAAAACTATGTGTTGCAAACACAATCCCCATCTGACACAGGTCGACACGACGCTGGAAACAAAAAAGTTCAAACACTGGTATCTCATGACCAGGTAACGCCTTGCTTATCTCGATCAAAACCGAAACAACCGGGGCATCCGGACAGAGAATGAAAACACCGCCATGATGGGCTGGACACAGAATTACGATCCGTTTCACAATCCTCTGCTGTCGGCTTTTGTCGCAGCCGTTCCGATGGTTCTGCTGCTGGCGATCATCGCGACCAACAAGATAACCGCCCATACGGCATCAGTCATCGCCATCGTGGTTGCGGTGCTGGTCGCCGTATTCGGTTTTGGAATGCCAGCGGACATGGCGCTCAAGGTTACGGGCCTGGGCGTCGTCTCCGGGCTGTTTCCGATCGGCTGGATTATCATGAATGTGATCTTTCTGTACCGGCTAACGGTGGACAAAGGCCTATTCGCCGTGTTCCAGCACTCGCTGGGTTCCATCACCCCCGACCGCCGCCTGCAGCTGCTGCTGATCGCCTTCTGCTTCGGCGCCTTCTTCGAAGGCGCGGCCGGGTTCGGCACACCAGTCGCCGTCACCGCCGCCATGCTGATGGGCCTGGGCTTCTCGCCGCTGGCTGCCGCTGGTCTGTCGCTGATCGCCGATACCGCCACCGTGGCCTTCGGCGCGCTGGGCACGCCGATTCAGGCGCTGGCCCAGTCCACCGGCTATGACCCCTTCGTGCTAGGCCAGCTGATCGGCCGCCAGTCTTCCTTCTTTGCCATCCTGATCCCGTTCTGGCTGGTTTTCGCCCTGGTCGGCTGGCGCAAGATGTGGGACGTATGGCCCGCCATCCTGGTCGCGGGCCTTGGCTTCGCCATCCCGCAATTCATCATTTCCAACTACATCAATCCCTGGATCGTCGACATCGCGGCGGGCGGCATCGCCATGGGCTCGCTGATCCTGTTCCTGCGGGTGTGGCAGCCCAAGGAGATCTGGACCTCGACCAAGCTGTGGGGGACCAACGACACCTCCGCCGAAGGCCGCCCCGCCCCCGCGGCACTGGCCAAGCTGCCGACCGGCAAGGAAGTCTTCGCCGCCTGGGTGCCGTGGCTGATCCTGTGCGTCGTGCTGGGCATCTGGGCCACCGGTTTCTGGAAGGGCCTGGTCAATCCGCTGTTCTCGCCCACCTATCATGTGCCGGGCCTGGACAAGCTGGTCCACCGCGTCCCGCCCATCGTGGCGGCGCCGACCAACGAGGCGGCGGTGTTCGTATTCTCGTTCCTGTCCTACAGCGGCACCGGCATCCTGCTGACCGCCATCCTTGCGGGCCTGGCCATGGGCTATCGGCCGGTGGAGCTGGTGCGCAACTACATCAAGACGATCTGGGTGGTGCGCTTCTCGCTGATCACCATTGCCGCGATGCTGGCTTTGGGCACCCTGACGCGCTATTCGGGCCTGGACGGCACCCTGGGGCTGGCCTTCGCCCGCACCGGCTATTTCTATCCCTTCTTCGGCACCGTGCTGGGCTGGGTCGGCGTGGCGGCGACGGGATCGGACACCGCGGCCAACGTGCTGTTCGGCGGACTGCAGACCATCACCGCGCGGCAGGTGGGGGTTTCACCCCTGCTGATGGCGGCCGCCAATTCCACCGGCGGCGTGATGGGCAAGATGATCGACACCCAGTCCATCGTGGTGGCGGCCACCGCGACGGGGTGGTACGGGCATGAAGGCTCGATCCTGCGCTTTGTCTTCTGGCACTCCATCATCCTGGTCAGCCTGGTCGGTATCCTGGTGATGCTGCAGGCCTATGTCTGGCCCTTCACGCTGACAGTGCCCTAATCGGCGACTCATGGCGGATACCGCGGTCCGGTACGTCAGTTCGACGCCAGCTTGACGCGATACATGGCCCCGGACGCAGGCAGCACCACGGCGCCCCGCGCCTGCGTGGCGCCGGGCAGCGTCGCATCTGCACTCCAGACGCCATCTATATAGCTTCCGCGTTCGACCAAGGTGAAGCTTCCGGTATCGCGACCTGATGCGGCCGGCGGCCGGAAGTCGACAACGGCATCGAAGCCGAACACCAGGAATTCGTCCGTTGCCAATTGCGCGATAAGCACCCGCCCGGAAGGCGGAGCCGGCGTTCCATCCAAATCCATCCACACCGGCCGCTTTGATTGCGCCGGCGGGAAGATGGCCAGCACGTCCCAACGATCGAAGGACAACTGGCGGCCCGCAATGTTCTCCGATTCGATGGCGGACTTCAGCCTGCGCGTTCCCAGCAGCTGGGCGATCGCCGGAGCGGCGTTCGACAGCATCCCATAGTTTGCCGCCATATCGACGAAACCCGGCCCCCACTGGCCATTGTCGCCGCCACCAAACAGCTTGATCCCGGCGCCGAACTCGGCGCAGCCCATCGCTCCATACTCACCGATGGCCATGAAGCAGTAGCGAGCGAAATCAAGTCCGCGTCCGGCTTCGACCAAAAGCAGCGGATTGTCATGACGCGCGTAGCGATTCATTATGGTCCGATTGATGCTCAAGGAACGATTATAAATGTCGGGCGCGATGAGATCGATGGCGGGAGCCGCGATCTTCCACCAGTCTAGGGTATGCGATTGACCACCGCCGCTTGGGTACGTCTCGCCGGGACGATCAAAGTCATAGAAGCGATCCCCCGTGCCAGCGCCGCCCTGCCAGGCATTTACCAGCATCGGCAGTGGGTAGGCCTGCTTGCCGGCCGCGGCCACGCTGTCGATGTAGCGTGCCAGGTAATAGGAAGTGAAGGCTTCCTCGTCCACGCCGGCACCGAAGGCCTGGGCCCAGGATCCCGGCTTGAGGTGCAGCGCCTCGGCGAACGCCCGCGGCACCGGCGCATCGAACAGCCGGTTCGCCACCGCCGAGTGATCACGCGCACTACCGACGATGCCGGGTTCGTTCTCGACCTGCACCAGTATCACAGTGTGGTCAGCACCATCCACAATGCGCAGGTGCTGCATAAGCGCGGAAAATGCCCTGCGATCCGCGCGCAGGGTGGCCACGCCGTGTGGCGACAGCGACTTGGTTGCGCCGCCGTGCGCGTCGACCGCCAGCGGATAGCGCACGCGATCGTCGCGGATCCAATCGGGCAGGAACTGCGACTCGTCGCCCTTCCAAGTGCCGAACCACAGCACAATGGCCCGCAGGCCTTGGCCGCGGATATCGCGTATGATCTGGTCAACGGCACCGAATTCAAATCGCCCTGGCTGCGGTTCGATCAGCTTCCACGGAACTGGAAATTCAACCGTATTGGCATGGTGCTCCCGGAAGCCCGGGAGAACCTTGGCCATCTCCTGCGGCGTGAAGGTGATGTTGTCGACCTGCGCCCCGAGCATCAGAAACGGCTGGCCGTCGACCAGCAGCGAGTGCCGTGCGCCACGCGTGGTCAACTCCGGCAGCGGAAGCGCCTGTGCCGGAGACAACGTAAAGACTGCTGACAGCAGAAACAGGTTGATTATGCATCTTCGCACGGTCTCTTCCTCCAAAGCGAAGAGGCTCCCGTCGCCGGGAGCCTCCTGTGGTGCTCAGCACCACAGTGTTACCCTTCCTCCGGATCAGTTCTCCGCGCCGATGCGATAGTTCACCTGCGCGCCGAAGGTCATGCCGAAATCAAGATTCGGACCCCACACATCGCGCAGCGTGGCAGGATCGCTGGTCGTTGCCATGAAGTTCGATTGGGTCTGCAGCAGCAGCCGTGTGTTGGTCAGGTTGCGACCGTAAATTGCGAGCTCCCATGGACCATTCTCCGGAGTGATGGCCACGCGCGCGTCGACGCGCCAGTAAGCGTCCTGGTGATTAAGCGGATCCTGGTCGTCGGCGTCGTTGTAGCCGCTATTGCGGAGCACATTCGCATCCAAGGTGATGCGATAGCCAGGCTCTACCGAGAACTGGTAATTGGGGTTGATGCCGACCTGCCACTTGGAACTGTACGGGAGCGCCACGCCATTGCGGCTGACACCAACCGCGCACTGCGCCGGTATCAGCTTGACCTCGAGCTGGTTGCAAGACGCACCGTTGAACTGGTCGTAGCTGGCGTCGCCGAACAGGTTGCCGGTAAAGCCGATGGTCAGGTCCTGATCCGGCAGTGGCAGCCAGCGGCCATTAAACTCGAGCCCCTGCGTGTGCGACCTGCCCGCATTGGTGGTGATGAACGAGTTTGACGGTGCATCGTAGACGCTAACCTGCAGGTTCTTGTACCGCGTATAGTAATAGTCGATCGCCAAATCGAGACTGTGCCCGAGCAGGCTAGCTTTGATGCCCCCCTCGAGTCCCTGTGCCCTCTCGGGTTTGTAGGTGAACGGATTCGGCACCCCGCCAAAGAATATTGGCGACATGACGAAACCACCGGCTTTGACGGCGTTAGAATACTTCACATAGGTCATCACATCGTCGGCCACGTCCCATTGCAGGCTAGCTTCCGGCAGGAAGTCGCTGTCCTTCTCGGTCCCCAGCGCGGGCGTCCCGCCGGGAAACGGCAGCATATCGCTGAAAGCCGCCGCACCGGGCAGCAAGTATGCATAGGTCGCCGGCAGGCGGCCGTCCTTGCTGACATTCTGGTAGCGCCCACCGAGATTCACGCGGAAGGTATTTGTGACGTTCCAGGTGGCAGCAACGAATGCGTTGTACCAGTCGGCAGACTCGAACAGTGTGCCACCGAAGCCAGCCGCCGTGGCGGTGGGCGGCAGGAACGGCGCGCTGAAATTGGTGGGCGCGTAGACGTTGATGGTACTCTCGAGATTATGGTGCAGATAAGAGGCGCCGATCATCCACGAGACCGTCTGGGCCACCGGCGAGGTAAGCCGGAACTCCTGCGAGCTCTGCTGGAACTTTTCGGCGCGATGGTCGCTGAACAGGGCGAACGCGCTATAATCCGGATCGAGGATGTAATTTTTGCTGTACTTTAAGAACGACGTCGTGGAAGTCAGGGTAAGGTCGCCTAGCTGCCAGTTAAAGTTACCCATCAAGACGTCGAACTTGTAGTTGCGGTCTTGTGGTTGGGCGAACTCTTTCACCTTGTTCAGACCATACGGGATTGCCTGTATCCCGGTGACGCCGGGCCCCGAGTTGTACCCCCAATAGCCCGGGCTCCCGGGCGCGGCGCCGCTGGCCGAATTGAGGGCGTCCACAGCCGCGCGCGCATCCAGTGTGCCGCCTTGGAAGGCCTGGTGAAAGTTGTTCAGGTTCGCGCCCAGTACCGCGACGTTGAGCGCGCAGGCTGCCGGGATGCCCGGGTCAAGGAAAGCATTGCCGCGGCTGAACTGCGGACGCGTCTCGCAGATGGAGTAGCCGCCACCCTGCCCGTTGTTGAAGATGTTCTGGTGCTCGGCCTTGAAGGTGAAGTCGAAGTTCTCGCTGGGATTCCAAGTGGTTATCAGGCGCACCGCCCAGTCCCGCTTGATGCCCACCGCCGAACCGTCGTAATTGCGGTATTCGGTATTCGGCAGGTCGTAGAAGCGTCCCGAAAGCCGTACGCCGATAGTGTCGGTCACAGGTCCGCCGATGCCCGCATTGACCGATAATTCGTTGAACTTGCCGTAGGACACGCTCGCGTCGCCGCCCAGGGCCTTGCCCGGCTTGCGATCGTAAACACTGATTGCGCCTGCGGTGGCACTCTGGCCGGCAAAGGTCGGCTGCGGGCCGCGTACCACCTCGATGCGGTCTACGTCGAATAGGGCGTTCTGGTCGAGAACTGAGCGACCGTAGTAGACGCCGTCGACGAACTGCGCCACCGCTTGCTCGAACCCTTCATTGTCCACGCCGGTGCCGATGCCGCGCATCAGCATCTGCTCGCCGGTGAGATTGTGGCGTATGAACAGGTTGGGCATTTCTTTCGACATGGACTGAATGTCGATGGAGCCTTGATTCTGCACTTCCTTGCCGCTCAGGGCGACAATGGAAGTGGGTACGTCCTGGATGTCCTGCTCGCGCTTCTGGGCGGTAACGACAACCTCCTCCAGCGTGCCCTTGGTGGCGACTTTGGTCGAGGTTTTGGCAGTGTCACTGGCGGTGTCGTTGGTAGTGTCTTTGGCGGTGTCTTGCTGCGCCGACGCCGGCAAGCCAGACAACAGCGCAAGGCTGGCCGCCGCCAATGTGAACAGGATTCCCTTGGTCTTCATCGTAGTGCTCCCCCGATTTACGTTTCAAAAATATCGCTTCACCCTCGCGGCCGCGCATCCCTGTGGCGTACGGCGAAGCACCAATGCAACGTACCCAACCGTAGCAGATGCATCTCGGGCCAACTTGGCCGAGTCAGCAGTGATGTTGGATCCGGAAGAAACCCGCGGAACGTTGGCAGCTGGTGCGCACTCCGGCCTTCCGAAGCAGCCGTCATGCGTGGCGTCACAAACCGTCTTAGACGAACCGGCAACGAAGTTGGATTATTCGGAGATTTAGGTTTTTCGAATGTGTTCTCTTCATGCGGCTAACGAATTAGGATAATGACGCACCCATGGGAAAGCCAAAAACATGAAACTGCGTTCGTCAAGTTCCAGATTGTTCCAAAACCACATCGATGAATCGGAGGCATTGAAATGACCTCGCGCGCGCCCGCACCCGGAATGTCCATACCCGGCCAGCCCGTCTCGGTGACTATCGCCCAGAATCAAGATGATTTGCTTGCCAGTCCAGATCCCAAGCTCGCAGCCAACAAGAGGCTGATCTTCGACTGGTGGCGCGAAGTGCTCGCTGCCGCACATGTCGAAGTCGCCGACAAGTACATGCACGCCGATTATATCCAGCACAATCCCAATATTGCCACTGGGCGCCAAGGCTTCGTCGAGTTCTTCGGCGCCAGACCCCGACTGGAGATCGCGTCGACGATTGCCAACCTGGTAACGATCGTAGCCGAAGGCGACCTCGTTGTTTTTTCATTCCGGCGGGATCTGCCAGATCCGCGAGATTCCACAAAGCAATATACTTCCACGTGGTTCGATATGATGCGCGTGAAAGACGGCAAAATCGCAGAACATTGGGATTATGGTACGAAATAGCAATGCGATTCATAATTGGCCGTCCCCGGCAACGGCTGAACTGCTCGGGATTGCGCACCACAAATTCCGTAACAACACCGACCATAAACCCAGGAGAAAAAAATGAACTTCTTTGCGAAGGCGATTGCCGGTTTGGCCATCGTCACAAGTTTGGGTGCTGCAGATTTGGCCTTTGCCGCATCATCCGAAAGCACAAGTGCCACGATCTCCGATCCGGAAGGTCCGCCGCCAGATCCGGGTCACATCCCATTCGTGCTGCCCAAAGACATTAAATGGACCGGGACTCCGGGAAAGCAGGAAACTGCCTTCTTATATGGCAATCCTGAAAAAGCCGGCCCCTATGCTGTCCTGTATAAATGGTATCCAGGCGCATTCTCACACCCCCATTTCCATGACCAAACCCGCTGGATCTATGTCGTCTCGGGCACTTGGTGGGTCAGCTCCAGCAATACCTACGACGAAAAGCTCACCTTCCCCTTCCATGCCGGCACCTTCTCCACAGATGTCGCAAATACCGTCCACTGGGATGGCAATCGTGCCGGCGCGAAGGAGAATGCCGTCATACTGCTGGCGGGGGTTGGCCCTGTGAAGACCATCCAAGTCGACGAACAGGGAAGGCCGAACTGACCTGCTTGCCGCAGCAGAATTTCCTATGAACATTGCTGCGAGGCCGGTTTATCGGAACGCATACTTTATAGGTGGCGCCGAAAGTTCGCCACCGAAGCTTCCTGGTAAGGTGAAAGAATAGGACGGTCATCGGGAAGAGCCGATACTCCATGAGATCATACTTTCAATGCAGGTTCGTCCATAGGATTGGTGGTTTCTTTTTTTTGGTTTTGGATGCGATGGATTGCAAAGTTACCCGGGTGCGCCGCCTTCTGCGCAATATCTGTGGCAATCCGGCGGTCCATGCACGGTTCTTAAATACACTTTCGCTCCTTGAGCATGCTGGGAGCCGCAAGATAATGCTTAGCCAATCGCGGCGAGGCGCGTCTCTGGATCATGAAACCCTCAAGCATCTCGCCGAAGAAACACGACATGCCTACTTCTTTAGGCGGGCAGCGGAAGCTGTCGCGCGCAGGAAGCTTAATTACAGCGAGAATGATCTTCTGGCTGGCGCGCACGCCCGTTTGTACCTGGGGCGGCTCGACGCTTTCATTACCCGGTCAGTACAGAGCCCTCTTGCTTATCTCTATATGACGCTCGTCGTCGAGCTACGGGCCACATGGTTTTATAACCTCTACCAGGATGTTCTCAAAGAACTGGAACAGCCCATTAACTTAAAGGGACTGCTCGCCGAGGAGAAGCAGCACCTCGAAGGCATCTACATGCAACTTTCCGCTCTAGGAGAAGACATCGATGGCTCCCTACCGCTCCTTAAATCATTTGAAGAGTCGAAATACGCGGCCCTCTTGGCGGCACTGGAGCGCTCGGCCAAAATTTAGCGACGTATGCGCCATCAAGCGCCGCCAAAAGGGAGGCGCATGGACAGCGGTCTGCGAGCGTTCAAGTTGTCACGGCAATGGGCCTCAGCGTTCGCGCACAAATTGGCGGGCGTTTTAAGTGTACGGTAATGCCACCCCAAGGCGCCCAAGCCCAGTGCGATGCAAACCACAAAGCGATGATTGCCCAGAGATTCGATTTACCCGCTCGGTATCTACTTCGCCTGACTCTGAACCTTCCGCGTCCCCAGCCACGGCGCCACCTCCCAGCTTGCAAGTTCAAAATTGTTTGCGGTTATATCAGCCGATTGAAGTCTATTTTTCGGTCGTGAAACGGAAAACCGTCACTTCGTGGAAATGCTCGCCTGGCTTCAACTCGGTTGAAGGGAACGCCGGGACATTGGGGGAATTATTAAAGTGCTGGGTCTCAAGACAAAACGCGCCATGCGTAAGATATTGAACACCGCCTTTGCCAGTAAGGGAAATGGTCGCATTGGCAGTATAGAGCTGCACGCCTGGTTGAGTGGTTAGCATTTCAAGCACTCTTCCCGAATTGGATTCTTCCACTCTTGCTGCCAGCCTTAGTGTGCCAGCCTTACCGTTAATGATAAAATTTTGGTCATAGCCGTGGGGGATAGCAATCTGGGGATCGCTATCATTGATGTGTGCACCGATAGGTGTGGGCTTTGTGAAATCGAAGGCCGTGCCTCTCACCAAATCAACCCTCCCATTGGCGACTCCGTCAGGATCACGATGAGTGACGGCGTTGGCGAAGATCTGCAAGCGATGATGCAACACATCGCCGCCGGCGTGCCCTTTCAGATTGAAATAAGTATGGTTTGTAAGATTTAACACCGTCGGCTTGTCGGTTGTGGCGCGATAATCAATTCGCAGCGTATTGTCGGTCGTCAGCGTGTAGGTCACCATCACTTTCAGTGTGCCGGGATAGTTCTCCTCACCATCAGGACTGATGTAGGCCAGCGTCAGATCAGGCGAGGCGCCATCGTGCGCCACTGCACTCCATACCCTCTTGTCGAAACCAATCCGACCGCCATGAATGGAGTTGCCTTCGTAATTGATAGCCAAACTATAAGTTTTGCCCTCAAGGGTGAACTGTGCACTTTTGATGCGATTGGCATAACGCCCCATCAATGCGCCAATGTGGCTATTTTCGGGGACGAAATAGCCCAACACCGAATCGAAACCGCGGACAATATCAGCCATTTTTCCATTGCGGTCTGGAACATCCAGTCCCACTACAGCGCCACCATATGTCGAGATGCGCGCGACCAGACCGTGGCCATTAGTCAATGTATAAAGGTCAACTTTTTTGTGGTCACGCGATTCGCCCCAGGCTGTCTTTTCAATTTTTGCCTGGGCGGTCCCGGCAACCAAAATGTACGCGCTCATGAGCGCGGCGGTAATAACCTTCATGATAATCTACCAGTTTTTGTGGCGCTCCCTTTGGCGGAGTGTCCGTGTATTATTGGGTAGAACATAGCATTTGTGCATGAGCTATTGGTAGGGACGAGATCAAATGAATTATTTGGGCAGCCGTATAGGGACAGATGCGTAACCGGCCTTTTGGTGTGCCTTCGGTGCGACGCGACGTTGCCCGTGTCGAGGCACATGGCCGCTCCAACGCGGTCCAGGACTTCATTGACATCAATGAGACCCGCGAACTGGCAGGGCTAACCGAGTGTTGGAGCGAAGACGAGCGTTAGCTTCATTCGCCCAGCGTCAACTCCAACCAGCGCTGTGCCGCCAGCGATACCAGCCACAGCAGGGCCGCGATAGCGACCGCGGCGAACAGCCAGTGAAGCCCGCTCACCACACCGGCCATGGTGATTGCCGGCCAAGGAAACTGCTGTAGCACCGCCAGCCGCTCGATCATCCAATGCCACGCCTGATGGGCTACGATCACCGACAGAATGACCACGCCCATGCGCTCGGCCACCACATGGCGGAACAGGAGATTGAGCACGGGCACCGCCAGGCACAGCACCAAGAGCTGGCCCAGCTCGATGCCCACATTGAAGGATAGCAGCGAGGTCAAAAGATGCGATCCGGCGAACTGGAGCGAATGCTTCAGGCCGAAGGAGAACCCGAAGCCATGCACCAGCCCGAAGCAGAAGGTAATGATCCAGCGCCGCCTCGGGCACAGGACTACGATGTTTTCCAGCGCCATGTAGAAGATCGAGGTGGCGATCAGGGTCTCAATCAGCGGCGGAAACCAAAGCGCGTCCGGCGCATAGTCATAGGCAGAGGCGATCAGGGTGACGGAATGCGCGACGGTAAAGGCTGTGACGATGGGGATCAGCGGGCGCACACGGCGGAATGGAATGATCAGGCAGAGCAGGAACAGTAGATGATCGGTGCCCTCCAGTATGTGATAGAAGCCCATGACCACGAAGCGTGCGGCGGCGTGAAACCAGTTGGGATCTAGCCGCACCAGCCCGGCATCGCCTTCCAGCTCATATGCGCGCGATGGCCCAAGGGGGGGCAGAAACTGCACTGTGGTCACTTCATGCTGCGCCAGCCGGTCGAAGGCGGCATGAATCGAGAAGTATGAGCGGTCCGACCGGATCGGATACTCGAACATTACGTCCAGGATGCCCTGCTCCCAGTAGAGCGTCTGGGTAACCGGCAGCGGCGGGCCGGTGACATGGGCCAGCGCCTGGTCATAGGTGATGAAGGACTGGTCGGAATCCAGCGACATGCGCGCCGAGGTGATGCTGGGTGCGGGCAGCGCTTGGCCGTCTTCATAGACTTCCAAGCTCTCCAGCAGCGCGATTTTGGCGGCATCGCGCAGGAAAGGCTCGACCTTCGCCAGGTCCACGAAATCGCGCTCCTTGCGGGGATATTCCGTGTCGGTGATGGATTTGAGCGGCATGCGCACCAGCACGCGCAGGGTATGGCCCTGCGGCTTGACGAACATGCGCACCACCGCCTCGATGGGAATGTCGTGCGCGGCGGCCGGGGCAGCGAAGGCCAGCGCCGCCAGCAGCAGAAAGGCAAACCGGCGCAACGCAACTTTCATACACATGACGTAAGATGCTTACCTGGTGGGCCAGGGAACGCCCTGATCCATCTTGGTCACAGGCGACAGTCCCTTGAGCATGAAGCGCTGCAACCGCTTACCCTCATAGGTCTCCGTCGTATAGATGTTGCCTTCATGGTCGGTGGCAATGCTGTGAATCGCATGGAACTGGCCGGGCTGGCGGCCGCCATCACCGAAGTTGGTAAGTTCCTTCAGCGACTGGCGATCGATAATCCGCACCTTGTCGTTCACTCCGTCCGCGATGAACAGATACTTCTGCTGCGCGTCCTTAGAGAAGGCCACGTCCCACACCGAGCCGTCGGTCTTCGTATTTGTGTGGTAATAGGCTTCCTTGACGAACTTGCCTTCGGGCGTGAACACCTGCAGCCGATCGTTGACACGGTCGCAGACGTAGACAAGCCGGTCCACCGACATGTCAGCGCAATGCACCGGGGTGCGGAACTGCTGGGCGTGCGGCTGTGATTGGTCATAGGCGGGCAGCGGCGTGTCATCCGGCTTGTTGCCGTAGGCGCCCCACCAGCGCTTCATTTTGCCGGTGTCGGCGTCAATCACCGCCACGCGCTTGTTTAGATAGCCGTCGGCGAGATAGGCCTCGTTTTCCTTCTGGTCTACCGTGATCTTGGCGACGCGGCCGAAATTATCGGGATCGTTGCTGTTGCCCTGAAAGCCTGCAACCAGACCTTCGCCGGCACCGGCTGCCGCGCCCTGCTTGCGGCGCACACCCGGCTTGCCGACCTGCATCAGAAACTTGCCGTCTTTGGTGAATTTCAAGACCTGGGAGTCCGGACCGCCATTGCCGCCGATCCACACATTGCCTTTGTAGTCCACGAAGATGCCGTGGTTGGACGTCGGCCAATCATAACCTGCGCCCGGTCCGCCCCAATGGCGCAGCAGGTTGCCGGCCTGGTCGAATTCCAGCACCGGCGGGGCTGCGGCGCAGCAGTCGCCGGCATTCTTTTCGAGCTGGTTTTCATGAATGCTCAGGCTGGGGCTGCCGCGATGGATGATCCAGATGTGATCGTCGGCATCGACTGAAACGCCAATCACATTGCCCAGAACCCAGTGATTTGGAAGTGGCTTGGGCCACAGAGGATCGACTTCGTATCTGGGGGCTCGCATGCCCTGCGCCTGTGCGCCCTTGTGTTCAAGGAGTGACGGTCCGACACCAAGCGCGCCAAGCGCGACGATGAAGCTGGCGCCGATCAGGAAATTCCGGGAACGGACGGAATTCTTCACTGCTTCCCCCTTTTGGAGTTGAAAGGACCAAAACCTTCGCCCTCTCATCCTTGTTATGAAAGCAAGGCTTACATGAGCCACTGTTCAGCGCAAGCTTCCGGTCGTTCCATTTACTGCCGAATATTCCAAATTTGATGCGCGTTCCTCAAAGAACCTTTGACCCAACAATGAAAGAATGACAAATCGAAAAATGTGACTTTTCGCCTAGGCATAAAGGACGAAACCAGCACCATTAACAAGACGTTCCCCCGCGTAAACTCAGAGCCCGGCCTCCAAGCCGGGTTTTTTTATGCAAGCTGATGACGACAACTAACTGAAGCAGGTTAGAGCTTTGCCTTCGACCTTACGCATAAAACTCTCCGCAGCCTGTTTTCTGCAATTCGGTCATATCCTGCTAACGCTAGCAATAAGCCTTCGCGCCAATAGCGGACATAGCATTTTCGCGATCAATAGCGCGTCAATTGACGCTGATCCGGCCGGCGCAGATGGAGATGGCTGCGGGATTTTCGTCCATGGGTGTGTGTTTCTGTTTTTCCCCCGGCAGGAACATCACTATCCGTCCATGCCGTACACCTCTCTCGGCAATCACATGGTCGGTCAAGTGGCGCACATCAGCTGTCGCGCCGCTTAACACGCTGATCTCCAAGCGCGTATGGTGGTCAAAGTGCACGTGCAGAGATGATACCGGCAGATCGTGATGATCATGAAATGTCTTGGTCAAACGCTTGGACAGGCCGCGCTCTCTGTGGTCATAGGAATAAGCTAGGGCGGCAACACACATGCCATTGTCATATCTGCTTTCGCTCGCCTGGCGCTTCCCCCGCGCGCCAAATCCCGAATGGCTTCTGAGCGATTCTGGTAGCCCCACTGAACGACTAATCGGTCAACTTGTGACAGCTTCGTCGTCGAGCACGATGGTGATCCGGTTCATGGCTGCTCCAAATCAATTTGGGCTAATTCTATTGCCGCGTCCGCATCCACCGAATTGAGATGCAGATGGTGAAAGCGCGGGGCCGGCAGGGGCGGTGCTGGCTCTGCCGCGACCGCACCCATAGGCAAGGCGCATAGCGGAAGTGTCACGAGTCAAGCCGGCTTCACGCTGCCGCGCTTCGCGCCGGTCATGGATGCAGCAACAACTTCTGGACGCGCCAGTTCAGCAGTTCCGCCACATAGAGCGTGTTCTCCGACGGACAGGCGATCTCATGAATCCAGCCGAACTGCTTGAGCTGCTTGCCCGACCGGCCCAGTACGCCCAGCACTTTGCCGTCCAGCGACAGCTTGTAGATGCGGCCCGGAAAGGCATCGGCGCTGTACAGGACCTGATGAGGGCCCGGCGTGATGCAGATGGCCCAGGGCGCGCCTGGCCCCATGGTGCCGACGGTGCCCGGCGCTGGCTTGGCGCCTATCGCGGGATGCGCATCGGGGGGTACCGGCACGTCAATCTTGATCTGGCGGAGGAAATCCCCCTCTCCGTCGAACACCTGGATGCGGCTGTTGCCTCGGTCCGCGACATAGACATTCCCGTCATTGTCGGTGGCAATGCTGTGCGGGGTGTTGAATTGGCCCGGCTCGCTGCCCTTGGTGCCCCACGACATTAGCCAGTTGCCGTCCTTGTCCACTTTGGCGACGCGCGAGTTGATATAGCCGTCGCTGATGAAGCCGTTATCCTGCTTGTCGAAGGCGATATCTGTCACCTGACGAAACTGGCCGTTGACGGCGGGCAGTGGCGGATTGGGATGCTTCAGCGGCTCTGTGCCCTCATCGCTGGCTTCCTGCTTGCGGCCGAACACCATTGTCACTTGGCCGGCCGGATTGAACTTGATCACCATGTCCGAGCCCTTATCCATGGCCCAGATATTGTCATGACGGTCAATCTTGATGTCATGGGCGAAGGACCAAGCATACAGATTTTTGCCGATCTCGCGCAGGTATTTTCCGTTTGGATCAAATTCCAGGATTTGCGCCGCAGCGGCGCCATAGGCGGGACCGTTCGTGTTGCCTCGGTTGAAGACGAAAATATGCCCCTTGGAATTTATTGCCACGCCAGAGGCTTCGCCCAGATACATGTTGGGGGGCAATTGGAGCGGGCTTGGAACAGAATCGAACGCGATGCTGGGCGCCTCCGTCTGCGCGCCGGAACCGACAGAAAATGCGGTAATTCCCGCCACGGCAAGCATACCCAACAGCCAGTTTTTCATCGCGGCTCTTCCCATACGCCTGTCTCTGGCGACCTCGACTTTCAGGTAATTATCCCCGCATCGTCACGGGCTTCCAGGAGAAGTTCAAGTACAAAATCGGGCTTCTTGCCGACGCAACCGTGCACGGTGCCAGGGGCTCGTCTTTATCTTGCGCATCCGATAGCATGGCTTGACCGGACCAAGGCCGAACGCGGCACATGAGGGTGCGCCATGAACTCCCTCACACTAACTCCTGCCGCCTGGCAATAACCGCTTTGGGTCAGGACCGGACAAGTCAGCTTTGCGCCAAAAGCGGCCATTCATGCTCGTAGGATTACTGTAGGCGGACTCGCGCCGCAGCGTCCCCATGCCCAATGTTATTTCTCGTGATAACGCAGGTAGACTTTGCCCGCCTCCGTTGCGTATTTGTCGCCCTGATGGCCGTGTCCAGTCGCGAGGAGCGCGTGTTGAGCTGCCGTAACCGGGTCTTGCGCTTCGAAATGACGCGCAGCCTCCCGGTGATGATGGGCCGCTCTCTCGTAGTGGCGCGCGGCATCGAGATGACACCTTCCTCCCTCATGCTTCCAAGACATCGCCAGCGACTCCTTTCGTAACCATCCTCCAAACCCTTTCGCTAAATTCGACTTTCTCAGCCATGCGAGCATACTCTTGCGAGTTCAGCCTTTTCGGCAGCCGTTAGATCAAGCTGCGCGGCGCGTTTGAACTGTGCCTTTGCGTCGCATACGGGCAATATTGCGCCATTTTCTAGTAAGTGTTTGTCGCCTTTTAGTCTGCCTTTGACGCACAGCGGACCATCATGACCGTTGCTGACCCAAAGTGGACATTAGAAATGCCGCGAAATGACCCAGAAAAGGGCCGGACTATTTTTTTAGCCCCAACGCAATAACATGAGCGTCGTGGGTCACGAGATAGACTTTGCCCAACGCCACCGCCGGCTCGCTGAAATGTACCCAGTCGGTCAGTGTCTTTTTGCTGGACCATAACTGCTTGCCGGTTTCGGCGTCATAGGCATAGAGCATCATTGTCCCCACCGGGGTTGAGCGCATCACGTTGCTCTTGCTGGGGGGCATGCGCGGCTCTCCGGGTCGCAGAAAATTCTGCATGGCCTGTCCGCCGCTGGACAGGACATAGATTACGCCATTCGCCACAACGGGGGGGTCGGGCATGATCAGGTCGTCCGAGGTCCAGAGTGGCACAGCGCTGATCTTGCCGTCATCGCTCTTTAGTTCGAACGCCATCACTCGGCCATTGGGCGTGGGGCCATTGCCGTTTGGAAACACCGGCGACTGGGCGGAGGGTTCGCCATTCATTTGAACGTACAGAAAACGCCGCCCTTCCGAATTCTGATAGGTGGTGATCGCACCCCAGACACCGCGCCCGGGATCGGTGCCGGTCTCCGCGTCATTGCCGAGCCGGCTGGATTGCCACAACGGCGTCTGGTGGTCTGCACCGCCCAAACTGTTGGCATCCAAAATGCGCAGCACGGCTTCTTTCTGCGATACCGCGATCAGACTCTTTCCGGCGAAATTGAACACCACCGGCGAAGCAGAACCCGCCAAATCTTTCTGAAGAATGTGCTGCCAGTTGGTGGGGACGAAGGAATCCATCAGCCGCGTGGCCATCGGCGCGAGCTTCAGGATGCTTTCGCTGAAATCACCTGCGGCGGGATCATAGCGCCCGTCGCTGGTTTCTAGAATCAGGCTGCCACCCGGACCCTTGGCGAGACCGCCGCGGCCCCACGGCGCGGCGGGGCGCGCGCCGCTGGTGTAGAAGCGCGTCACCTTGGGATGGGCGAGGTCGCGCACATCGGCGGCGTTGACGGCGGAAGGATCCAGCATCGGGCCCGAAGGTATCCGGCGTACGCCCGAGCGGGCCGCCGCATACATGGCCGATTCCTTGTCAACCACCTCGCCACAGGCGCGGCCGCTCGTGGAATAGACGATGCCGTCGATCAGATTGAGGCTCCAGGCGCGGGCGAAGGGCGCCACAAACTCCACCGGCGTGAGCCTGTCCGCGCCGTCGATGAGAGAAACGCCGCGTAGCTTGCCGTCGCTTGGGATAAAGAAGACGATCCCGCGCGCCTTGTCGATGGTGGGCGTGTCGTTGGCCGTATTGGGGCACAACCATGTCGCGGTCTTGGTTGCTCTAATCGGGTTGGGAAAACTTTTCTGCCACAGCAGCGTGCCGGTGTCGGCTTCCAATGCATAGAGTGTATCGTTGGCGCCTAGGATGACCATAACATTCTTGTTACCGCTTTCGAACGCGACATCGGCTGCAATCACCGGCGCGGTCACGGTGGAAAGCACATCCATGTTGGTAGGCACCGAAAGTTGGATGCTCCAGACTTGGCGCATCCTGCCAACATTGGATTTGGACAGCGTTGTTTCTGCGCGGTTCCAACCGGTACGTTCCTGGTCATAGCCCCAGGTTATCCATTCATTGACAGCGAGTGGCTGAGGCGGCGCGGCAATCATGCGCGGCGCCAATGCGGACAAATCTGCATCCATCGCAGCCAGTTTTTCACGGGTGATGACGGCGGGCGCGGCCTGGCGGATTTCCTGTAAGGTCCGCTCGCTGGCCTGGGCCCAGCGCGGATCATTAATCAGTTCTGGGAAATGCGTCTGAAACACCGCTTTGACCTGCGGGTTGTTCAGCATTTCGCCGATGGTCGAGTCTTCGGTGGACCAGCGCGATGTGGTCTGGGCGAGGGTGGGCCCTCCGCAACCCAGCGAAGCAAAAAAGACGGCGGCAAGCGTTTTTGTGATTTTCGACATTAGGATCCCAGGTTTTGTTATTCAACATGCTTCGGCAACCCGCGCGCCCCTGTCCAGCGGCAAGGGTACCACGCAATAAGTTCTGGTTTGTTCGGCTCATGATCCAGTCACCTCATCTATGTCGGAGGCTTCGCTCGATCTGTGCAACATTCGTGTTAGTTGCCCCCCAAACGCTAGAGACGAGGGTCCTGGGTGACGACAAAAACATTATCAATGCCACAAGCAGTTCGGACCGCGAAGCCGATTCCAGCCCTGGAGTTTGGTGCTACGCTTCGGTGAATAGACCTTTTTCCGGTACCGGCGGCAGGTTCACTTTCAATACGTCGCGCATGTAGCGCACGCTGGCAGAGATATTGTCATCGACGGTGCCGGAGCCGTCGCCCGGACGGGGAGCATCGATGTCGAACACGACCCAGCCCTTGAAATGCTTCTTGCGCAGCACCGCGAAGACACCGGGGAAGTCAACGCCACCGCCAACACCCACAGCCGTATAAAGGCTCTTTTGCCGATGGATTTCCTGGGTGGGACCCTGCTTGTTACCCCGCCACTCCGGATAGGTATCCTTCAGGTGATATTCGGTGATGCGGGGAAAAAATTCGTCCGTAATCTTCACCACATCCATGCCACCAAGAATGTTATGGCCGGTATCCAGAATCAGAAACACATAGTTCGGGTCAGTCAGTTCCATTACCCGGCGGAAATCATGCTCGCGCTCCATCGGACCCCACATATGGGCATGCAGTGACAGCCTTACCCCATACTTCTTGGTGCGCAGGCCGATCTCATTAGCGGTTTCGGCAAGGGCCTTGAGCTGGTCGTCACTGGGGCCGCCCGGGGGCCGCGCACCCATGTTGTTCTTCCAGTGGTCCACGCCCAGCGGCTGCAGGAAATCGCGGGCGCAGGCTTCCATGTCGGAAATCAACTTGGTTTTGCCCTCCCCTCCCAGCCATGGATATTGAACAGGCGCGCCGGCGGCGGCGGGCGTCGCGGTATCAACAAAGCGATCGGAAGGCCTGCGGGGCAAATCGCCAACACTGGCCAGCTGAACGCCCGATTCCTTCAGCAGGTTCTTGAAGGCCAGCGGATCGTCGAGATACTGCACGACTTGACCGGAATAGGGCTCGAAGCCTTGCAGGCCATAGTGTTTTACATCCGCCAGCATCATCGGCATGTTGGTGGACATTTTCATGGAAATGCTTGCTTGCGTGCCAGCCGATGGCCAAACTCCGAAAATCGAACCCGTAGTGCCAAACTTGATGTCGGGATCCTTCGGGTCGAGCCCCTTGCTGTAGGCACGGGTCGCGGCCAAGGCAGCACTCGTAGTTACAAAGTGACGACGGTTCAGCATGACGTCTCCCAGCTTCATTTCTTATCAGTTTGAGACTGTGATGCCTAAGTGAGCATTCCGCTGGTACTGTAAGGCAGTGATTTTGGAAAATTCGGCGATCGAATTTGGGTGCGGTCCAAGCCGATGCGACTGCCTTCGCCCCGATGATGCACCATTGCGTACCCCTTGCCCATGTTTGTCAAATGCTGGCTGAATGTGGGCATGATGCGCTGCCAGGCGAATATCCGTCCAGTCTGCAATCGCACAATTTGGACATTTGGCATGCGCCCGCTCCCGACACCGATATCTTTAAGCCCGACATCTACGATAGATATCAGTAACTTTGGCGCACGGTTTTGCATCCCTGCCCGGCATTTTTCGTTCCCGAATCCTTCAGTGGTGCGGTCGGAGCAGCCAAACCATGGCGCAATCGACCAGTACCGCCCCAGCGGTCTTTCATGCTTTGCCGGCCCTTCGGAATTGATAGCAAAGATGCCCCCTCCACCAACCCCACGGGCGAGGCCTATGCCGTTCTACGCCAGTTGGCCCCACTTATCCGGGGAGCAGCTGTCCAAGGGCAATATCAGCGCCATTGTTTACAATAGCAAAAAGCTTGACCAAGCCAAAACGCTTGGCGTTTTTGTATTGTCGCCGCGGCTGCCCAAGGACCGGATAAGCGGGGAATGGCCCGCTATGGGTTTTGCCATCGGCCTGAATATCCCGCCAAACGAGTTCATCGTCGCCGTAAGTGACATTCAAAATGGGTCTGTCGCCGGTCCCGCCAGCGGCCAACGCGTCGGGCTGAAGTCGGTAGAGGAAAGAACAACTGTTAAGGCCGACTGGCGCCAACCCCGTATCCGGGTGGCGACGAAACCGCGCTGTGCTTTCCAGATTTCAACCCAGACCGCAGCTCGCAAGGCGGTTGACGGCTTTCGGTTCACTGGCCCTATCTATCCAGCGCGTCAATCTGCACACGTCCCTCATTTTGCGGCCTCACATAGGAATCCATCATGCCTGCTGTTTTTATCTGCGACGGCATCCGCACCCCGTTCGGCCGCTTCGGCGGTAGCCTCGCCACGGTGAGACCCGACGATCTTGCCGCCGTGGCTCTGCGCGGCCTTGTTGCGCGCCACCCAGCGCTCGATGAGGCTGCGGTTGACGAAGTTATCATGGGCTGCGCCAATCAGGCTGGCGAAGACAATCGCAATGTGGCGCGCATGGCGCTGCTGCTGGCGGGCCTTCCCCAAAGCGTTCCAGGCGTCACGGTAAACCGCCTTTGTGCTTCCGGCCTGGAAGCAATCGCCTATGGCAGTCGCGCTATCTTGGCCGGGCAGGCCGACATCGTCATCGCCGGCGGGGTTGAAAGCATGACCCGCGCTCCCTTCGTGATGGCAAAGGCAGGCAGCCCTTGGTCGCGCGGAGCCAAGATCGAAGACACCACCATCGGCTGGCGGCTGATCAATCCCGCCATGCAAAAAGCCTACGGTATCGATTCCATGCCAGAGACGGCGGAAAATGTGGCGAAGGATTTCAACATCAGTCGTCCCGACCAGGATAGTTTCGCACTGCGCAGCCAGCAGCGCACCGCGGCGGCGCGGTGCCGCGGCTATTTCGAAGGAGAAATCATTCCCGTCGAGCTGACGAACCGCAGCGGGACGATAGAAGTCGTATACGACGAACATCCCCGCCCGGAGACGTCGCTGGAGGATCTGGCCAAGCTAAAGCCGGTAACCGCCGGTGGCGTTGTCACGGCAGGAAACGCGGCCGGTATCAATGATGGAGCCGCAGCCTTGCTGCTGGCATCGGAAGAAGGGCTGAAACACCATAACCTCAAGCCTCGGGCACGGATACTGGGTTACGCAACGGCCGGCGTTGCACCGCGCATAATGGGAATCGGTCCGGTGCCGGCGACACAGCGGCTTTTGGGACGCTGCGGACTGTCGCTGGAGCAGTTCGATATTATGGAGTTGAACGAAGCCTTCGCTGCCCAAGCCTTGGCGGTGTTGCGGCGGTTAGGCCTGCCGGACGACGCCCCCAACGTCAATCCCAACGGCGGGGCCATCTCGATTGGCCATCCGCTGGGGGCAAGCGGTGCCCGCCTCGCCCTCACCGCTCTGCGCGGCCTGGAGGAAACCGGGGGCAGGCGGGCGTTGGTCACGCTTTGCATCGGCGTGGGACAAGGAGCGGCGATGGCCCTGGAACGACTCTGACCCAAGCTACCTCAGCCCAGATGCGGCGGCTCGATACAAATGATATCTCTCAAACAAGCGATATTGCGAAACAGACATTATCAACCCGCCCGGAGCAGAAATCATCACTAGCCGCCCAAGAATGGCGTCAGGTCACCTGCAGAGCGGTGATAGCCGTTCGCGCCTCGGAGAGAGGATCAACCACTAGTTCGCATCTATCGTTGAACTTCATGACCGCGCAATCTCTGGCATATAGGGCCACCAGGATTCCGCAGGCCGCGCCAGCTATCGAGATAGCCGCGAATTTCGTTGATTAGAGCGTTTTCAGTATAGGTCTCCAGTTCCAGCGACGCCTGGCTGGCGGATGCCTTCTTACGTGACGCGGGAACGGGGACAATAAAACGAGAAGACCGGCGACCTTTTCTTGGCTCGCCCTCCACCGGCTGACCGTTCTGGTCAAGCGGATGATGCAATTCTGGCGCCCGATAAGGCGAATTCAGAATTGGCCTCTCGTAGAAACTGTACAAATTCTGCCCCTCAGCACAAGAATCTCACTTTACCCGCGGGGCCCCTAGTCTGCTAACCGGCCATTCTTATCCCTTCTTTCGTGGAGGCAATCGGTCAATTCCTTGATGGGTCCGCTCTCGATTAGCCTCGCTAAACCGAGTCCAAGCGCTCAAGACAACCGAGGCGGAATGGGCTAAATCCGCGGTTATCCAAGGACGGTCGCTGCAACGGTGTGCAAAGGTGTGTGTAAGTTCAGGGGTGTATGCGAATAATATTTAATTAATTCAACAGGTTAAGTGCATCATGATCCTTTTGATCGACAATTAGAACTGCTTCTCCGCCCAGCCCCGCAGCCGGCTCTAATTCCATCCAGTGATAGTTCGCGGAACGGCCATGATGGAATGGCCGAATGTCACCAAGTTCCATCCCCCGCTCTAGCCACCTTTATTGACGCCCAAACGCGCTGGCCTGCACCTAGCTGTTGACGTCAATTCGTACCGCCCGAATCATCAGGCGTCGGCATACGGACGAGTTGGAATGCTACAGGACAGAAATACGATCTCCATGGTGGCGGAACATTGGGGTTGTTCGGCGAAGACCGTGCGCAACCGCATTACTGAAGGATCCCTGCCTTGCCTAAGAATCGGCCGGGTGGTTAGACTCACGCGTGAGCAAGTCGAGGCCTACGAACAGCGATGCATCAGCTCTGGCGCCATGAAAATGGCAACTGGTATGTCCTCTATGGGGAGCGGCTTAAAAAGCGCATCTCCGCTCAGACAAAGGATCGACGGGAAGCAGAGAGATTTCTTGCGCGATTCATAGCTGTCGAGCACGAGCCGCGCCGCAATCCCACTGTCGGCGAAATCCTGGACGGTTACGAGGCGGATCGTAAGATCGGCGTTCGAGCGCCAAACGCTCTGAAATATGCGGTCACCGGCCTTAAGCCTGCCCTACAGGATCTCTATCCCAATCAGCTAACTCCACCGGCCATCCGCCGCTATGTCGCCGGTCGACAAGTGGCGGACGGGACGATTCTGCGCGAGATCGGTACGTTGCGGGCTGCCTTGAGCTGGGCGGTCGAAAACCAGTGGATCACCCTTCGCCCGATCATCTCCAACCCGGTCAAGACGCCCCCGCCACGCGGACGCTGGATCACCAAGGACGAAGCGGTGCGGCTACTTGAGGGTTGCCGGGAGCCGCATATGCGCGTGTTCATTATGATGGCGCTGATGACGGTAGCGCGGTCCGGAGCAATCCTGGAGGCCAAATGGAGCCAGGTCGACTTCAAGAAGCGAGTTATTGATTTCGGTCCGGGCCACGGCAACAAGCGCCGCACTCTCGTTCCGATCAACGACGAACTGATGCGGACTCTGCAGGCCGCCAAGGAACTAGCCTGCTCCGCGCACATCGTCGAGTTCCGGGGCAACCCCCTCAAGTCGGTCAAGAACGGATTCGAGTCAGCTTGCCGGCGAGCCAAGCTCAAGGACGTGACGCCCCATATTCTGCGCCATACCGGGGCCACCTGGATGGCAGAGGCGGGTGTGCCACTGGCGGAGATCGCTCGTTTCCTGGGTGATAGCCAGGCCGTAGTGGAGAGCATCTACGCTAAGCACACGCCAAACTATTTGCGGCGCGCGTCGGGGGCGTTGGAGCTGCGGAACGCCTCATGAACCGGCGCCTTACAGGGGTGGACCGGAGCAGGAACGAGTGCCTTACAGCTGTAAGGCAATATGGGTCTGGGATGCCATTTCTTGCCTTTCAGGGCACATATTTCCCTTATTTTCCAATAGGGGCGGTGCCTTGGTAAGGGATAGGTCGTGAGTTCGATTCTCACCTACGGCACCATTTTTGCCGATTTTGT
>JBEHXB010000002.1:0-28995 GCA_048498895.1 Pseudomonadota bacterium | reverse complement strand
AGCGCCGCCCACCCCGATTTTCCGGGGGTCGGCACAAACAAAGTCGGCGGCCAACGGGCCGCCGTCCATACAGTCTTGCGTCAAGGATCGAAGCCCGATGGGCCGGGACAGCTTTGCATCTTCGCAAAGATGGTCCGGTTCACGAGAGCCTGGCGCGCGTAGCGCGGACGCCGGCAGCATAACTCTTGCGTCGCTTGACGGGCTTGAGCCCCTCCAAATGACTCACGCCCAACGCCGCCGCCAACTCGAAAACCGTAACGAGGGAGGGATTGTGGCGGCATTTTCCAGGCTGCTGAGATATTATTGGCTGAAGCCGGATTTCTCGGCAAAGCGTTCCTGGGTCAGCCACCGCTTGAGGCGAACCTTCCGAATTCTGGCGCGCCAGAACCCGCATATCCAGCCCGCAGATCAGCGGGTCACATCAGATAAGTTTATCAACTCTGGTATGTAGCAAGAAGCGGTTGAATTTCCGGCACTTTGCTACTTTTTCGTGCGACAGGCAGAAGACCGGAGTTTTTTATGGTCGGACCTCGCGTTTCAACGACGGATACCCGAAACTGAAACGGGGTGGGCGGCGAGTCAGTGCCGATGGAGTGAGTATCGGGAGGAGTGCCTTGCCAGTTGCAGACCTCGTCCCATGGGACGACGAGATTACCCCCTACGAGCAAACCAATTTTTGCTGGTATCTGCGTCTTCTCGACGCTGTCGACGCGGGCGCCAGTTCCGATGAATGTGCCGTACCATTCTGGAGCTCGACCCTGTTCCTGATCCCCGCGGTGACAAGAAAACGCTGGAAAGCCACCTCGCGCGCGCGATGGATGTATGTATGTTTGAGGAAGGCTACAAGGACATGCTCAAGTTACGCTAAGAGGCGGACGAAGCCCTCGGCCATCATGGTCCGTCCTTGCGCCACTGCGCGGCGGACATGGTCGCGCAAGTGATTGTCCGGGGAAGCCCAATCCTGCATGACGCGCCGTTCGCCGAACAGGCTGACGGCTATGTCGCGATGCCGGGCACCGGCAAGCGCGCCATCAAGCGCCTGCAGGATACGGGCGAATCGCGGGGCGCGGGACTCGGCCGGATAAAGATGCTCCCGCAACTCGCCATGCTCGGCCAGGTCTGAGAGACGGCGCAACGCGAGAGTGCGTTTCACAGTCAGCGGCGCGGGCGCCAAGGCTGGCATCATGAGCGCGAGCCCAGCAGTGGCATCGACATCGACCGCAAGGTGAAGCTGGCGGCCCCGTTCGGCGAACAGAACGTGAGTGGTGCCTGGCTCTTCCTCAATCGTCATCATTTGGCACCGCAGCCGATCAACATTGATGGCGGCGCGAATGGCTTCTTGTGGTTGTGCGCCGGTACGCAGCGGAAGGATTTCGTCGCACACACTACCGGTCCATGCCGGCACGGCATGACGGGCGTCCAAGCACGGGTCTTCGAGGCGCACCATCGGCCACGTTGCTCCAGGCTCGGACAAATCACTGGAGTGATACGCTTGACGGTAAGCCGGACTGCGCCGCACGAACTCCCAAGCAAGCGCCGGTCTGGGCAGCGCTGTCACCCAAAGATAGGAGTTTCTATCGCGCCAATCCATCGTTGGTGGCGATAACTCCACCCGGTTCGGAAGGACATTCATTATAATCCACCAATGCCCCTACCCCGATTGAGCCGATCAGTCGGCCACCCGTTGCTGCGCATGCGCAATTTAAGCGAGAATAAAAAGTGAGTCCAAGTCCTTAATTGGGAACTTTGCGCCGATTTCAGGTGTAGAGAATTCCGTGACTTGCGACGGCTGCTATTCTCCAACTAAACACACAACGAACGGCGCCTCTCATTTCACTAAATGCCTCAATACGTTGATTACAATGCGCCCAACAGCACAGTAACTGCGAAGTCGATCGCGAACGCAATTCCCACTAAGAACAACGTAATCAGGAAGAAACAGGCGGGCCCGCCATTTGTCCTCTCACGGGATTCGGATACTTCGTGGCTACCTTCTTTTTTGGTCAATGACGTTCGTTTGGAACCTTCATTTTCCATGATCTTGTGAAGCTACTCACCCGCGGCATCGAGCTTAACGTGACCAGTAAACGGCATCCTGCACTGCTGGGCAGCGCTTTTGGAAAGCTGCGCATCCGTTGTTCTTGCGGGTTTACTCAAGCGAGCCATCGCCATGCCCGGTTGATGAGGCCGGTTGACAGCATGCCGCGCTATATCCGCGGGAGACGGAATGCGATCAGTTCCGCCGAATGATCGCCGCCAATTCCCAGGACGATGTATTGACGCCCATCCAACATATAGGTCATAGGCGCGCCTGTCTGCGGCCCAGGCATATAGACCGCGCCCCTTTCCTCGCCAGTCGCCTTGTCATAAGCCCGCAGCATCGCGCCGCGCACGCCTTGCGGCGAGCTGCCGAAGCCTGCCTCGCCGCAGATCAACAATGTCTTTGTTACAGTCGGGCCCAGGATACCTGTGCGGCCGGTGCGCGGAATCTTCAGTCCCTTTAGCGCTGGGTGATTCTTGATGTAGTCCGGCGTATCACCATGGGCGACCTGCCAGGTGATATCTCCATTGGAAAGGTCGATGGCCGAAAGGGTGCCATAAGGTGGCTTGAGAAGCGGCAGGCCATCTATGGTCGTTAGACCATCAGGCGTGACAGAGGCCGGGCGAGGCCCGCCCCCAAGGGTATTCTGCCCGGTCAAGCGTTTCGCGCTCGGCGTGCCATGAACATATTTGAAATCAGTTTCCTTCGGGTCGCCTGGGACGATACCAAGTACCGCGACCGAATTCTGGGCGAATACGTAAACCTTGTGCGTCTCAGGGTCGTAGCAACCACCAGGCCAGTTGGTGCCACCTAGGAGACTGGGCGCGCACAGCGAACCCCGATTTCCATCCGCCGTTGCCAGTGTCGGCGGATTGAAGACTCCGCCGGTGCGAAAATGGGAAATGAATTCCAACCCTTTGGCATGCAGTTCCGGCGTGAAGTCAATGATGGTGTCGGAATTGACTTCTTGCACGCCGTAGGCGGGCGGCTTGGATGGGATGGGCTGGGTCGGCGAATACCATTCGCCTGGAACATCGCCCGCAGGCACGGGCGTTTCGGGAATCGGCCAGACCGGCTCGCCCGTCTCACGATTCAACACGTAGAGGAAAGCCTGTTTGGTCGGCTGGGCCAGCGCCTTGACGATCTTTCCTTCATGCGGGATATCGCACAGGATTGGCGCGCAGGGAATATCGCGATCCCACAACCCGTGATGGATAAGCTGGTAGTGCCATTTGCGCCTCCCAGTATCGATGTCCACCGCGACAATGCTTTCGCCGAACAGCGCCGGCCCCTGACGGTAAATGCCCACCTGATCACCTGTGGGCAGTTCAATCGGCAGGTAGGCGGTATTGAGCTCCAGATCAACCGAAATCTGGCCCCAGCAACCGGTGTTGTCTGCCCGCTCCGCGTCGCCCGCCTTAATCCACGTGTCGTAACCGAGTTCGCCCTTGCGCGGGATGGTATGGAAAATCCATTTTTGCTCTCCGGTGCGGATATCGAAGCCGCGGACATAGCCCTTCACCCCGAAGGAACTTTTCGGGGCATCACCGGCCGGGTGAGCCGCGCCCACAATAACGATATTCTTCGCCACAATTGGCGTGGCGTGGAGGCCTACCTGGCCATTGACCAGGTCGATGATTTGGTCGTCATTTTCCTTCAGGTCGACGATGCCGGCTACCCCAAAACTTCGCACCGGCGCGCCGGTATGCGCGTCCAGCGCAATCAGCCGGTAGCCTGTTGTGACATAAAGGATGCGCTCGTCGTTCCCGTCGGTCCAATAGGCGACGCCGCGACCGGAATATTTTCGTGGCGACGCGTCGGCGCGCGCGCCCTCATCCTCGCTGTGCTTCCAAAGGATTTCACCGGTAGCAGCATTCAGGCACACCGCGGCGCGGCGCGATCCGGCCGTAGCATACAGTCGGCCCTTGACGACCAAAGGCGTGCACTGCTCGAAATATTCGGGATAGGGGCCCAGGGAACCAGCCTTGAACCGCCATGCGACCTCAAGATCGTTGAAATTTCCCGCGTGAATCTGGTCGAGCGGCGCATAGCGGGTGTTAGCGGAGTCGCCCGCGTAATTTCGCCATTCGGTGTCGGGCGCTTTGGCTTGCGCCCAGCCGGGGAGCCAAGACGCTAGATAGCCTCCAACGGCCGTCGATAGCAAAGTCCTACGAGACAGCGATTTCATGACATTCCTAAGGACCGGCGGTCACGACTGTGACTCGCCAATTCGCTGCAAACCCACAAACCGCTGCCCCCATTGAGGCAGGCAGAGCGCGAATGTTTTGTGTTTCAGCCCATTGCCTTCAGTTGGCTGACACCCTTTCTGATCTTGGCTTTCACGTCTTCACCGATCTCTGTCCAGGGCGGACGCGTGAAGGTTGTTCCCAAATTTCCCATCATTAGGCTAAGCGTGTATTTGATGGCGCTGGGATTATAATAATCGCCACCTTCCATGAACGACGTCGCCCTCGCCATCTTTGCCAGCGGCGCGGTCAAGTCCTTGCCCGCGCGATGGGCCGCAAAGATCGCCGCAACGTATTTCGGATACACGTTACCCGATCCAAGGATGACGCCGTCGCCGCGCTTCAAGGCTGCAGGCATATTGTTGTCAGTGCCGGAGATGATATTGAGTCTCGCTGGCAGGCCGTTGGCGATGACCTCATATTCCGCCGGATCGCCGTGCGAATCCTTGATGCCAATGAAATTGGGATGCTGCGCCAAGGCTTGGAATACCTTAAGGCCCACCGGCACGCCGGTGACCTGGGGTATGTGATAATACCGCACCGGCGTCCTTACCTTGTCAAAGATAGTAGTGAAGTAACGGATCACGCCATCACCCGCTGGGTCCTTGAAGTAGAAGGGCGGCTGGATCAGCACACTGTCGGCGCCGATGGCCGCCGCGTGCTGCGAGAGTTCGATGGTTTCGTTGAAATTTGCGGTCCCGGTTGCGACGATCATATCGAGACCCATTTTGTTCTTAAGCGCAAATTCCGCAATCTTCTTACGCTCTGCGACTGAATAGGATGGGCCTTCGCCATTGGTGCCTAATACCAGTACGCCGTCAGCGCCATTGGCTTTGTACCAGGACAACAGGTCGCGATAGGCTCCTTCGTCAAAGTTGTAACTCTTGTCGCAGGGTGTGACCGCAGCAACCCAGAATTTGTCCTTGGCCATTGAGGAGTGAGCGGGCGCCGCACGTGCCTGGTCCAAACCCAATGCGGCGGTGGCCGCGCCCATGCCTACAAAAAACCTGCGTGTCGTTTCCATCTGTTTTTCCTTATCTGGCTTGGGCCGCTGGTTGGTGCCAAGATTCCTGAAATCGCCTAGGGGCTTTGGGGCGGCGACGGCATTTTCACATGCAGAACGTTGCGGAGATAATTGACGTTTTTTGCAAGATTGTCCTCGACGGTGCCGTCGCCCGGACGCGGGCCATCGACATCGACCATGGCCCAGCCCTTCCATTCTCGTTTCCGAAGCACATCAAAGATACCAGGAAAATCTACGCCACCAAACTCGCCCATTGTGCCCCAGATATTGCCTTTCAGATATTCGGAATTCGCCACTGTAACCTTGTTACCGCGATATTTGGAGTAAGTGTCTTTCAGGTGGAACTCGGCGATGCGGGGGAGATAGTCGCTTACGATCTTTACGGTATCCATGCCGCCGAGCACATTGTGCCCAGTATCCAGCGTCAACCAAACATATCGAGGATCGGTCAGTTCCATTACCGTGCGGAATTCATGTTCGCGTTCCATCGGTCCCCAGATATGGGGATGAGGTGCAGCGCGGACGCCGAACTCGCTGGTCTGCCTGCCGATTTCGTTCAAGGTTCGCGCAAGAGCCTTTAGCTGCGCCGGGCTCGGGCCGCCCTTGGGTCGCCCGCCCATGTTCATTTTCCAGTGATCGCAACCTGCCGGCGCCAAATTGTTGCGGGCGAACTGCACCATTGCCCTGATGAGCTCGGCGTTGCCCTCCTCGCCCAACCAAGGATAAGGACCGCTCCCAAAGGGGTTGGTGTCCTTCACCGCGCCCGGCGCGGGCGGCGGAGGCTGCGGCCCCAGCGAGCGCGGCATATCACCAATATCGACAAACTGGATGCCGGCGTCGGTGCAAAGTTTCTTGATCGCCAGCGGCCTGTTTAGGTAATCGCCTATCTGCGTCGAGTAAGGCTCGAAGCCCTGAAAGCCGTAGCGCGCCGTGGTCTTGATCATTCCCGGAATGTCCTGGGAATCCTTCATCGGCGCTCCGCGCTTGGGCCAACCGCCAAAGGCAGAGCCGGCAAGTCCGAAACGGATTCCAGGGTTTGCCGGATCAAGGGACGCCATTGCCCCACCTGCAGGCGCCGCGCCTGTCACCCCTACGGCAGCCGTCACGCCGAACAGGGCTAACCCGCCGCCAAGGAATTGTCGGCGCGCGACAGGACCGTTGAAACGCGTTGCCATGCACATAGTCCCTTTCTGAGATGCCCGCGCTTGCGACGCAGCGCGCCTAACAAACAGCTTGCCGCCCGGCCGCACGAGACCCAGCCGACAAGTTGTCAAGCGTTAGCGGTCGATGGTATCAGGCTCTGCACGACCGTCTTTGACGGATCGGCATGACAGTTGGACAATTCGGCGCGGCCCTAAGCAGGCCCGTCGCGGCGATAATTGCGGGGCGTAACGCCGAAATGGCGCTTGAAACACCGCGAAAAATAAGCCGAGTCGGAGAAACCGCAATCATAAGCCAGTTCTGTTATGGACGTTCCGCCGGGCTTCCTGATGAGGTACTCAGCGGCCCGCGCCAGTCGCTGCTCGAGGATGAAACCGCTGGTTGTTGTTGCAAGACGCTCGAAAACGGTCTGGACGGATCGCGAACTGATTTTGAGCGCGCGCGCAATTGAGGACGTCCGCAATTCGGTATCGGCCAGGTGGTGACGGATATGATCGATGACGGCGCGGCGCAATTCCGCGGATGCGCCAACCACCCCATTGAATTCCGCCCGGCTGATCGCTCGCATGGCCAGGTCAAGACTGGTCCGGCTGACGCAATCGCGCCAGTCGGCGTCATCGCTAAGGCAGTCGCGCTGCTGCCAAGCAGTACGAAGAAATGCCAGAAGCAGTTGCGAGCGGTTCACATCGACTTTCTTGGCTGCAGACCGCTCCAGATCGAAGCCCGGCTCCCGCGCCAAAAGGCCAGCAATCGGCAGCTCGACGACGAACATTTCATAAGGCGTTGGGAAATCTACACTGTAATTGTAATCCGGATCGCAGATCGCGGCCTCGCCCGGTCCGACAGCCGTACTGCGCCCTCGTTGGCCGCTGATGCTGCGTCCCTCCGATTGCAGATGCAGAAGAACAGAGCCGGATGAGGTGCACGGCCTCCCGGTGATCCAGCGCTCTACTCGGGAAGCTTCGGCGCGAACGCGCACAAGATTCAAGTCGTTGATCTTGCAACGCCACAGTTCGCCGTTAAATTGGTCCTTGGACGTATCAACGACGCATCCGGAAAATGCCTCACCGACAATGGTATTCCATTGCGGAAGGTTCTCACCGGCCCTCAAGCTAGCATCGACAGCCGGATCCTGTGTTTCCAACATCGGCCTCCCATTTTCGCGGGTTCGTTGCGTGACCACGTTGTAAATATCCTGCAATTAAATACCGAGAACGTCTAGTGACCGAATTTTCAGACCGCTTTGCTGCAACGCAGCAACTGGGCTGCACCGTTCAAGGGCCGGAGGCGATCCTCCTTTCCCTGCGGGCGTTACGCCAGGGCGTGAACCTGTAAAGCCAATAGCTGCGCTTCCACTGGAACGACGCCACTGCCATCCGCGCCAGCGCGCAAGCCAACCATTGAATGCAATCATGGCGGCAGGCCGGCCATGATCTCACGGAAGCTGCCGCCCATCTGCGCCGGTATAGCGGGCATTTGTTTTTTCCGAATTGTCCTAGTCCTTTGCCGCCCAGACAAAGACGCCTTGGCAAGCACTGATATGTTTGCCGCCGATGGACAGCCCGCAGGAGGGCAAAACAGTCGCCACTCCGAGAGGAATTGCATGAGGTCGAGATTGCTCGAAGTGTGTGTCATTTGCCCGAATATCCCGCCGGCAGAACCGATCAGCCAGACAGCGCCACTGACGGGCAAGCTGGACCGTTCCGGTATTATCGGCGCCAGGAAGCTGGGGCGGATCGGCTATGCGGCCCCAACTGTTCCGTGAAGGACCTGCCGTTTGGCCGGCTTTTCCGCCGTCCCATACCTTCCTTGTTCTCGCGAGTTCTGGCGGCAGCTTGCGCATAATTTTCTAGCCGAAAAGCCGCCGCAAGATCGGAAGATCTCAGTCGGGAAATGATGAAATGCGCACGCAGGTAGCTATTGTGGGGGCGGGCCCGGCCGGCCTGCTCCTATCGCAAATTCTCCAACATGCCGGAATTTCCTGCGTCGTCCTGGAACGCCGGTCTCGCGCCTATGTCGAGGGACGGGTCCGCGCTGGCGTACTGGAAAGCGTCACCGTCAATATGCTGGAACGGATCGGCGTAGCCGACCGGATGCGGCGCGAGGGCTTGCCGCATGATGGTTTCAACCTTGGGCTGGATGGCCGGCTGCTCCGCATAGACATGGCAAACCTGACCGGAGGTCATGGGGTCATGATCTATGGCCAGACTGAGATGACCAAGGACCTGATCCACGCCGCACTCTCGCGCGGCACACCTCTGATTTTCGAGGCCCAGAACGTCACGCCGCACGATATGGACAGCGCCTCGCCCTTCGTAACCTACCGCGCCGCGTCGGGGACTATTGAACGCCTCGACTGCGATTTTATCGCCGGTTGCGACGGCTTTCACGGCGTGTGTCGGGAGGCAATTCCGCAATCGCTGTCCAAGATTTTCGAGAGGGTCTATCCGTTCGTGTGGCTGGGTATTCTTGCGGAAGTCCCGCCTTGCAGTGACGAACTTATCTATTCAAACCACGACCACGGATTCGCGCTGGCAAGCATGCGTTCCAAGACGCGCAGCCGTTACTATATTCAATGTTCCGTCGGCGAGAATATCGATGACTGGCCGGACGAAAGAATCTGGGACGAACTCGCGGTCCGCCTTGGCGAGGAGATCGCGGCGCGCATGATACGAGGCCCCTCCTTCGAGAAAGGCTTCGCGCCCCTGCGCAGTTTTGTCTCGGAGACAATGCGGTACGGCCGTCTTTTTCTTGCGGGAGATTCAGCCCACATCGTTCCACCCACCGGCGCCAAGGGTCTCAATCTCGCGGCGTCCGACGTGCATTTCCTTTCACAGGCGCTGATCGCGTTCTACCGCAATGGTTCAGAAGAATCGCTCGATGGGTATTGCGATAAAGCTCTCGCGCGGGTCTGGATGGCGGAGCGATTTTCCTGGTGGTTTACCGGCATTACCCACAGGTTTCCTGACAGCAGCGGCTTTGACCGGAAGATGCAAATAGCGGAGCTGAATTATATTAAGCGTTCCGCGGCGGCGCAGATTTCGCTTGCTGAAAACTATGTTGGCTTGCCGTTGGAGTAGTGCTTTGAAGAACAAGTTGTACGATACTACAGAGCATGCACTTACCGATCTGCTTCGGGACGGCATGCGCATCATGTCGGGCGGCTTTGGTCTGTCCGGCAATCCGGAACATCTGATCGCGGCCATCAAACGGTCGGGAGTCAAAGATCTGACTGTCATCTCCAACAATTGCGGGGCGGATAATTTCGGGCTCTGGACGTTGCTGAACAACGGTCAGATTCGCAGGATGATTTCGTCCTATGTCGGCGAGAACAAACTGTTCGAGCAGCTTTATCTTTCGGGTAAGTTGGAGCTGGAGCTAACTCCCCAGGGCACACTGGCCGAGCGCATCCGCGCGGGGGGCGCGGGCATACCGGCATTCTTCACACGGACGGGTTACGGCACGGTCGTTGCCGAAGGCAAGGAAACGCGCGAATTCGATGGCGTTGCATATATTATGGAGCGCGGTCTGACGGCCGATCTTGCCATCGTCAAGGCCTGGAAGGCGGATCCGGAGGGCAATCTGGTCTATCGCAAGACCGCGCGAAACTTCAACCCGGTGATGGCGACCGCGGGCGAGATCACCGTGGTCGAGGTCGAACACTTCGTCGCCGCGGGATCGCTGAGTCCCGACGGCGTTCATACACCGGGTATTTATGTCGATCGAATTGTCGTGGGGACCCATTACGAAAAGCGAATCGAACGACAGACAACCCGCCCGCGTCCGCCCGGCAAGGAGGTTTGAGTAATGGCCTGGACACGTGAGGAGATTGCGGCGCGCGCTGCCAAGGAATTGAAAGACGGGTATTACGTCAATCTCGGGATCGGCATTCCGACCCTGGTGGCAAATTCCATTCCGGACGACCTGGATGTCATACTGCAAAGTGAGAATGGCATGCTCGGCATGGGTCCATTCCCTTATGAGGGCGAGCAGGACGCCGACCTTATCAATGCCGGAAAGCAGACAATCAGCGAATTGCCGATTTCAAGCTACTTTTCGTCTGCCGACAGTTTTGCAATGATTCGCGGGGGCCATATCGACTTGACCGTGCTGGGCGCGATGGAGGTGGCGGAAAACGGTGATGTCGCCAACTGGAGCATCCCCGGCAAGATGGTGAAGGGCATGGGCGGCGCGATGGACCTGGTGGCAGGCGTCAAGCGGGTAATTGTGGTGATGGAGCACACCAACAAACAGGGACAATCCAAAGTCCTCAAGCGTTGCACCCTGCCGCTGACCGGGGCTGGGTGCGTCGATATGGTGATCACCGATCTTTGCGTCTTTGACCTGGACCGCCGATTGGGCGGCCTGACGCTCGCCGAGCTTGCGCCGGGTGTAACACTGGAGCAAGTCAAAGCTAGTACGGCTGCGCCCTTTGCCACGGGGAAAATGCATGACTGACCCGACGCCATACCACAGCGAAGACGATTCCCAGCCGCCATACCTGTTTCCGGCTTATAAATCGACGTTGAAGCGGTCGCCCAACCTTCCGCTGATCCACATCCCCCAGACCCTGACCGAAGTTACCGGCCCGGATGAGTGGTCGAATCTGATGGGCCGATCGCTTGCCGACCTCACGTCCCAGCACAGCGCCCCGCCCATGGGCCAGAGGATCATTGTCAGCGGTAGAGTGCTAGACGAAAATTCCCGGCCCGTTCCCAATACCATGATCGAAATCTGGCAAGCCAACGCGGCGGGCCGCTACATTCACAACAACGATTGCTGGGACGCGCCGCTCGACCCGAATTTCACCGGCGCCGGGCGTGTCATCACCGACATGGAAGGCCGCTATAGTTATCTCACGGTCCGCCCTGGTGCCTATCCCTGGGGCAATCATGAGAATGCCTGGCGGCCGGCGCACATTCATCTGTCGTTGCTGGGCCCGGCCTTTGCGACAAGGCTGGTCACCCAGATGTATTTTCCGGACGATCCTTTGATCGACCTCGACCCCATCGCGAACGCAATACCCATGCCCTATCGCCAGCGCATGATTTCGCGGTTCGACATCGCGACCACACAGCCTCGATGGGCCCTGGGCTATCGGTTCGATATTGTGCTGCGCGGTCGCGACGCAGTTCCGATGGAAGGCTGACATGCAGGACAATCTCGACCCCGATATCTTTGGACAGACGCCGTGGCAGACGGTAGGTCCCTTCTTCCATTACAGTTTGCCATGGCTGGGCGGGGCGGACCTGACCGGCCAGTCCGGTTTGGGCGCTCGCCCGGAGTTGTTTCCACAAGAACACAACCTGCTTAATCGCAGCATTCCGCGCGGCACTGTGGCAGCACAGGCCATCGAGGTTGCCGGTTATGTCCGGGACGGGGATGGCCGGCCGATACCGGATGCGATGCTGGAGATTTGGCAGGCAAACGCTGCCGGGCGTTATGTTGGACCTGGGGATGCGCGCTCCGATATGGCGCTTGACCAGAATTTCACCGGCTTCGGCCGCGCTGCAACCAGCGACGAGGGCCTTTATCGATTCCGGACGATTCGTCCGGGGCCGGTGCCGGGACCTCACAACACCATGCAGGCTCCCCACATCGCTGTCGGCGTTTTTGGTCGGGGGTTGCTTAAGCGTTTGGTAACTCGGCTATATTTTTCCGACGCGACGGAAAACGCTGCCGATCCTATTCTGATGCTAGTACCGGCGGATCGCCGCAAAACGCTGGTCGCGAAAAAGATCGGCGCCCTTTGGCAGTTTGACATTATTCTGCAGGGGCAAGACGAGACGGTCTTCTTCAGTTTTTAAATCACCAAGGAATTCTTCACCTTGACGTCATTCATCCGCGATAGTGCCGCGTCATCTCCCGAAATGCTGGTGGTTTTTGGCGACGAGGCCCTCGTCCGCGCCGCGCTCGAATTCGAAACCGCACTTGCTCAGGCGCAGGCTGCCGAAGGCCTGATCTCTGGCCCGGATGCCGAAGCGATCGCGGCGGCATGCGGATCATTGCAAATCGACATTACCGCCCTGGCGAAAGAAGCGGCCCATGGCGGAACGCTCGCAATCCCGCTCGTGCAGCAGATCCGTGGCCGCGTCGGCACGAGCGCAGAGAAGGCCGTCCATCTCGGCGCCACGAGCCAGGATCTGGCCGATACGGCGCTGGTGTTGCAGATAAAAGCGGCGGGAACCCTGCTTGAGGACACGTTGCAATCGATGACCGCCTCATTGGCAGCGCTGGCTGAAAACCATGCGTCTACGCCGATGCTGGGCCGCACGCTATTGCAGGGCGCCTTGCCGATCACCTTCGGATTGAAGGCCGCCAATTGGCTGTTGGCGATCGACGAGGCCCGAGCGCGCTTTGCCGAGGAGCAGCGCCGCGCACTTGTCGTGCAGTTCGGCGGCGCGACAGGCTCACTCGCGGGGCTGGATGGGAAGGCCCTGGCGGTCGCCGATCGTCTGTCCAGTGCACTCGGCCTGGGATGCCCGCCCATGCCGTGGCATTCGCGCAGAAATGCCATCGCTGGCCTGGCGTCCGCGCTGGCGATCGTCACAGGTGCCACCGGGAAGATTGCGCGGGATATTTCCCTGCTTGCGCAAACCGAAGTGGCGGAAGCATTTGAGCCGAAAACTGCCGGAAGGGGCGGCTCGTCTTCGATGGCACACAAGCGCAATCCCACCGGTTGCCAGATCGCGCTTTCCGCTGCGCTTCGCACTCCAGGGCTGGCCGCTACGATCTATTCGGCTTTGCCGCAAGAGCACGAACGCGGACTCGGCGGCTGGCAAGCGGAAGCCCCTGTTCTGGCTGAACTCTACGAACTGACCCAGGGTGCGGTCACCGCGATGGCCGCCGTCATTCCAGGGTTGAAAATAAACCCGGACAAAATGCTGGAAAATCTCAAGGCGGCCGGCGTCGGCTTGGACATCGGGGAGTCATCGACACTGGTGCGCCGGGCGATCGCGCATTGCAGGACCCGCACATGTTTGTGACAGTCAACGATGGCGTCCGCCTGGCGACACGCAGCGATGGCCCCCCAGATGCAGAACCCGTCTTGTTCCTGCATTCACTGGGGTGCGATCTGTCGATGTGGGAAGCGCAGGCACAGGCCCTTGCGGGACCGTTTCGCGTGCTGCGTTTCGACATGCGAGGGCACGGCGCGTCTGGTGCGCCGGCGGGCGAATATACCATGGAACGGCTCGCTTGCGACGCCCTTGCAGTTCTGGACGCGGCAAATGCAGAACGTGCCCATGTTTGCGGCATTTCGCTTGGTGGAGTCGCGGCCCAGTGGCTTGCGATACATGCGCCTGACCGTGTGAATAAGCTGGTACTGGCAAACACCGCTGCTCGGATCGGAACGTATGAGAGCTGGCAGGCGAGGCGGGATACAGTGTCGGAACGAGGCCTGGAAGCAATCGCGGATCTGGCGCTAGCGCGATTCTTTTCCGAAGGGTTCCGGGCGGCATCGCCGGGTGTGGCCAACGGTATTCGAAGGATTTTGCTGCGCACAGACCCGCACGGCTACACTGCATGTTGCGCGGCGCTGCAGCACTGTGATCTGCGCAACGACCTGGGTCGGGTTACTGCGCCGACCCTGGTGATCGGCAGCACCTTAGACGTTTCAACGCTGCCCGCCGAAGCCCAGGCCCTAGCAGGTCTTATAACCGGAGCTCGGCTGGCCATCCTGGAAAGCGCGCATCTGTCAAACGTCGAGCAGCCGGAGGCTTTCACTTATGAGGTTTCCCGGTTTTTTGGGGGGCCGTCTAATGGATGAAAAAGAGCGTCTGGCGCTGGGATTTAAGACGCGCCGTGCGGTACTGGGTGATGCGCATGTCGATCAGGCCGTGGCCAGCACGACCCCGCTAAACGCGGAATTTCAGGATTTGATCACGCGCCTCGCGTGGGGCGAAATTTGGACACGCCAGGCTATAGATCACCCCACTCGGCGGCTACTAACCATGGCGATGCTGATCGCGCTTAATCGCGGCGACGAGTTCAAGATGCACGTCCGCGCCGCGTTGGAACACGGAATGGACGTCGCTCTCATCAAGGAAGTCATCCTGCAAAGCGCCGTCTATTGCGGTGTTCCGGCCGCCAACGCAGCATTGCATATGGTCAGTAGTCTGACTGTGCAGGACGCCCGCTAACCAAGTTTCGTCAGACCAAGAATTTCACGCGCCTCGCCGGGATTTGCTATTTCCAATCCCAGATCTGTGGCGATCCGTGCCGCGCGGGCAACCAGTTGCTCATTGGTTGCCAGCATACCCTTGCTATAATAATTGTTGTCCTCCAGACCGACGCGCACATGGCCACCGAGCAGCATCGCCTGTGTCGTCGCAGGAAGCTGCGCGGGGCCGATCGCCGAGACGCAAAAGATCGAATGGGGCGGCAATGCCGCGATCATCACGTTCAGTACGTCATGGCTGTAGGGCATTGCGCCCTGAAAACCTCGGTCGGCGCCCAACACCATATTGATGTAGTAGGGCGGCTTGTCGTAACCTTTCTGGATCAACCGGGTCACGTCCTGTAGGATGTGGTTCGGCGCGAATACTTCCCATTCCGGCTTGATGCCGCGCTCGGTCATCCGCTTCACCAATGTCTCGCAGCGGCTTGGGGGCGTGATGACAAGAATTTCCTTACCACCATGCACATCGACAAAAGTCATACCATCAAAGGTGGCCATTTCCGCGCCCGCTTCGCAGCCCTTGAGGCGTTCCTCGAACCGGTTCTCGAACAGCCCGTCGGGCCTTTCAAACAGCATGTCGCCGCTTGATCCCCCGCCGGTGGAATTGTTGAGAATGATGTCGCAGCGCTCGCGGATTCGCGAATTAATATCGCGGTAGATGTCAGCATTGCACGTGGCCTGATCGTCCGGGCGCCGAGCGTGGAGCGCGGCGATGCACGCACCGGCTTTAAATGACTTGTGCACCGATTCAGCAATTTCACTGGGTTGGGTGGGAAGGTTGGCATTTTGCGCCTTAGATGCCATGCCGCCGGTCGGCGCGACCGTAATCATCAGTTTAGTAGAGGCCATGATGTTCTCCAGTATTCACGCTTTGTTGCAAGAGAGATTCACGGACTTCCTGGGGGACGGACACACCCCGGATGCCATCCGGCTTGTCCGGATTCCGCTCGGCCCAGACGCGTTTTTCTTGGCATTCCACTGCCAGCGCGTCGCCACGCATCAGCCGATGGTCAACCTCGAAGCTGCTTCCGCCAAAGCGCCGAACCCTGCTTTCGATGGTCACGATGTCCCCGAAACTGCTGGGAACGTAGAACTTCGCGCGCGTGTCTACCATCGGAAAGCCGATGATTCGATAGCGCTTCAGGATCTCGTGCTTGGTGATCGCCAGCGCCGCCCCGAACAGTGCTGCCGTACTTGCATCGAACATAGCGAAGTAGCGCGGATAGAAGACTATGCCGGCGGGATCACAGTCCCCCCAGTCGATTGTTACCGTCCGCCGATTTACAAACATTGTTAGCGCTCCTCCAGCCGAACCACCTTGCGGGTAATTATCTCGTCGATGCGATTCACCACATGATGCGCCATCTGTTTGGGAGCCAAAGCATCCCAGGCCGACCGATCAGTCAACCCGCTTATAACGCCAATACCGGTAGCGCCACAAAGGCGCGCCATTTCCATTTCCAATTTTGGATCGTCGCCGACAATCGCCATCTGAGATTCGGTGCATCCCAAACGCCGCGCGGCCATCCGCGCCGCTATTGCTGAGGGCTTTCCCATCACGGCGGCATGCCGACCGGTCGCTTTGGTAATGGCGGCGCCGATCATCCCCGAAATGCCAAGCGTTCGCCCCTTGCTGGAATAGAAGAACGGAACATCGGAACTCACATACATTGGCGCGCCTGCCGAAACGGCGCCGACCGCGGCTTCGATATCCGCCAAGCCGAACGTGGGATGCCACCCAATATAGATCGCATCGACTTTGACAGGCAGTGGGTACCCTGGCCGAACAATTGCGATACCCGCCTCGGCGAGCGGACTGGCAACCCCTTCGCCGCCGAGCACCAGCACCGTGCGGCAGCCGACCGCGGCCAAATATTCGGCCGCGACACTGGAAGGGGTCATCATTTCGGACGGACTAAGTTCAAGTCCGGCCGCGCCGAGATTTTCGGCATAGCGTCCCGGCGTTTGAGCCGTGCCATTGGTGAAGACTACAAACGGGAACCCGTGGGACCGCAATTCCTTTATAAAATCAGCAACGCCGGGAAGTAGCAGATATCCGCTGCCCTCCGGCTTCCCCACCGCGAGCGTTCCGTCCATATCCAGGATGAAGCCCCGCACAATATTGGAGCGATGCTTAGACAAGTGACGGGCCCGCATGAAGGCTAAGTCGAAAACCTGGGCGTTCCACGACGATGTCGCGCGCGGCGGGACGCGCGGCCAATTCCTTGAGCAGGGAGTGGAACGGAGCGGCTTCCGGCAAATAGCGAGCCGAAGACGGCCCAGCTTTCAGCATCGCGTCGACCTGATCCCCCGGCATGACTGCTCGCAATAGAAATTCTTCCTCCGGCATGTCGGCACGAAAGCGGCGGCGCATCTCCTGGAGACTGAGCACAGCCGGCTCGGCCGAAATCTCCCGCGCGCGCGGGCGGTCCAGAATCGCGGCTTCTACGTCGGACGCTACGGGCCGTGTGGGTCGGCCAAACCTGCCCATGACATAACGAATAACCTGGTCCGACACTTGGCTATACCGCTTTCCGGAAATAACGTTGAAGAGCGCCTGCGAGCACACCATCTGCGGGAATGGCGTTACCATGATGGGATAGCCCAAATCCGCTCGGACCCGCTCCGTCTCGGCTATAACCTCGGCGAGCTTGTCTTCAAGTTTGACCTCAGAAAGCTGGCGCAACATCGTTGTCATCACGCCGCCAGCGATCTGATGCCTAAGAAAACTAGCATCAAACTCCTGCGGTATTCCACGCGGCAGCTTTTCTGCCACGGCCAGGCGGTTCCAATAGCGGGACACCGCTCCGAGCGCGCCGTGGTCCACCGTAACAGTGTGACCGAGCTCCAGCAAATTAGCGATCATGCGGCCAGCCTCCGGCAGCGAGGTGCCATTGCCGAGCGGTCCAATGCCGACATGCACAGCATCAACCCCTGCTTCCACGGCGGCGAGGCTGGCAAGCCCGCCTAGGCCGATCGTGCAATGAAGATGCACTTCAAGCCGCTTGCCTCCAATCACGGCCTTGACGGCGGGAACCAGGGTACGGGCGCGTTCCGGCGACATCAGTCCCGACGGGTCCTTGAGATAGAACAGGTCAATGTCGGCAGAGGCAGCCAGCAGAGCCGCAAACCTGGCATAGAAAACATCGTCATGCATGTCGGAGAGCGTGTAAGTCAGCGCCGCCATCGTTGTGGCGTCGCCTTCTTCCTTGATGATCCGCGCAGTTTGGAGCACCGCCTGGACGTCGTGCATCGGATCGAGAAGAATAAACCGCCGGATACCGTTTGCCTGCAGCCGCCGGTAGACGATCCGCATAAAATCGGGATCGGCCTGTTCCCATGCGATGAAGCGTAAGCCCGTAGTGATGAACTGCAGCGGCGTGCGCGGCATGGCGGCGCGCATGCGCCTGATGCGCTCCCACGGGTTGTCTTGAAAATACCGCACCGCAACCGCCATGTGACTGGAGGAGGTGAAGTCGATAGCGCGGAAGCCCACCCGGTCTAGCTGACCCGCGATTTCAAGCATCTGCGATGTACAAAGTCCCGTGGCGCCCCATAGGCTCTGATTGCCGTCGCGCATGGAAACATCGACCAGTCCGATCTCAGCCATCGGCAAGGCCCTCGAAGAATCGTGTATCGACGGCGCCGGCCCGGAACCGCGCATCGGCCATGATACGGCGATGCATCGGCGCCGTCGTGGTGACGCCTTCCAGGATCAGCGTATCGAGCGCTTGGGTCATGCGCGCAATGGCCTGGGTGCGGTCAACCCCGCTAACGATCAGCTTTCCAATCAAGGAGTCATAATATGGCGGCACGACGCCACCGCTTTCGATATGGCTGTCGACGCGGATATGCGGGCCGGCCGGCCACCGCGCGGTTGTGACGCGCCCCGGTGAAGGCAGGAAATTCCGTGTCCAATCCTCGGCGTTTATCCGGACTTCAATGGCATGGCCGTTAAGGGTGACATCCTCTTGCCGAATTCCTATCGGTTCGCCATCCGCAATCAGCAATTGCTGTTCGATCAGGTCCACCCCTGTAATCGCTTCAGTCACCGGATGTTCTACTTGTATGCGGGCATTCATCTCGAGGAAATAAAATTCGAAGCTTTCCGCGTCGACAAGAAATTCCACCGTCCCAGCCCCCCGGTACTCCAGGCTTTCGGCAAGGCGCACAGCGGCGAGACATAGTGCGGTATGCCGTGCTTCCGGGATATCCGGGGCAGGAGCCTCTTCAACAAGTTTCTGGAAGCGGCGCTGGATCGAACAGTCGCGTGTGCCAAGATGGATTGCGCGGCGGCCATCGCCGAGGACCTGGACCTCGACGTGCCGACCGCGGGTGATGTAACGCTCGATGTAAACGCGCGGATCGCCGAACGCAGCCTGCGCCTCGGCCATTGCCATGGCCACCATGGCCTCCAGATCGACTTCGCGATCCACTCGCTTCATACCGCGTCCGCCGCCGCCCGAAACGGCCTTGATCAGCAGCGGATAGCCCATTTCGGAAGCACGTTTGCGCGCCTCGCCAAGGTCTGCAGCCTGCCCGCCTGGAACTACGGGCAACCCCGCCGCCGCGCCAACCGCGCGGGCCTTCAGTTTGTCGCCGACGGCGTCGAGGCTTTCAGGCGTAGGTCCGACAAAGATCATTCCCGCGGCCCGGACGGCGCGCGCGAACCGCGCATTTTCGGACAAGAAGCCATAGCCCGGATGAATCGCATCTGCGCCGGATTGCACCGCAGCGTCGACAACGCGATCGACATCCAGATAGCTTTGGCCCGAGGCAGCCGGGCCCAGCACAACAATTCCGTCCGCCATCAGCGCCGGCAGCGCGTTGCGGTCAGCTTCGGAAACACCGATCACCGTCGCGATCCCCATGCGTCTGGCAGTGCGTATGATGCGTAGGGAAATCTCGCCGCGGTTCGCAATAAAGAGCGTCTTAATCATTTCAAATGTCCAAGTGGCCGGACCCGCATCAGGACGGCGCTCTGATCCACCATGTCGCCATGACCTGCGGTGATCTCGACGATTTCCCCTGAGAATCCCGCCGGAACACTGTTCATAACTTTCATCGTCTCGATGATGCCAATGATGGTTTCTGGGCTAACGATGTCGCCCATCTTCACAAAGGGCGGGGCTCCGGGCTGAGGAGTATGGTAGAATGTCCCCGGTAGTGGTGGACGAATCGCGAGAAGTCCCTCGACTTCAATTGCTTCCACAGGCTCACACGGTGGTCCGGCGATGGGACGCTCGGCTGGAATTGGATGCTGCCATTCTTGCGTCCATCCCCCGCCCTCAGCGCGCGCAACTTTCAGTACAAAACGGGGTGTTGAAAGCTCCAGACCTTGATAACCGCTTCCATTAAGCAACGAAACAATGCTAGCGACATCGTCCGGAGTGAGAGGGAGATCGATTTCATCGCTCATTAATTTGACGCCTAGGGTTGCGCGTATAGGCCAAAACCTGGCCGATCAGCGCATCCGCAAATTCCGCATCGTTTATGTGGTGATCGAACGCGTAATATTCCACCTTCTTAGGCAACACGCGTGTCAGATAGTCGGCAAACAATGGGGGTAACGAAGGATCATGCAAGTAGCCCTCGGGGCTGTCATGATTGGAAAAGCCCTTTAGCGGAACATACATGCTGACCGGACCTTTAGCGTCTTCAATCAGGCCAGCCAAATGATCCGCCAGCTTATTTAATTCTGCCACTTCGGTGCGCACAGCGGTCAGGGCCGCGTTGTGAAGATGATATCGCTTGCCGGGAAAACGCGCCCGGGCGTCCTCAATGGGCCCCGCAATCAGGAAGTCTGCGTTGCCTGGTGCGAAAATTACAGGTACGCCCATTTCCAGTGCGGCCTTGGATCGGTCAGGGCCTGCGCTACATAAGCCGCCATTGAGAAAATCGTTGATCTCGACCAGCGACATGTCCACCACGGCCGCCACCGGCCGCTCGCGCACGACCTGGTCCATAGTTTGGCCCCCGGCGCCGATGGTGTGAAACACCATAACTTCGTAACCTCGCGCCTCGAGTTCGGTACGTACGCGGTTGCTGCAGCGTTCCGTCGTCCCTAGCGTCCCGATCAGCACCAGAGGCCTGGAGCCGGCGTCCCGCTGCCCTCCGAACCCGTGCGCCATACCCGCTACTGCCAGAGCCGCGTTGCGATACACATCGCGGCTGATGGTATTGAGTCCGGAAATATCGCAGACGGCATTGACCATCATGATGTCCCGCGTTCCTACGAATGGCGCGGTAAAGCCGGATGCAAGCGTCGAGATCATGACCTTGGGCAAGCCATAGGAAAAGCTGCGCATGACGGCAGTCGCGAGCGTTGTGCCCATCGATCCCCCGATGGCAAAAATTCCCGCCAATGGCGCAGCAGCATCAGCCGCGTGTGCGGCCACAATCGCACCCTTGGTCATTTCCGCTTGGCACTTGCCTTCGTGTTTTAACGCACGAATAGTTTCCAAGCTGCTTCCGGACGCTGCCGCGACTGCACTGGGCGGGATTTCGGCGTTGCCGACAGTGCGGCGAATGCTGGCGTCAAGATGCACAATCTCAACGCCCTGCTCTTCCAGATGCCGGCGCAGAAACGCTGCTTCCTCGGCCTTGGTATCGAGCGTCGCCAGCAGCAGAACCCGAGGTTTAGATTTCGGCATTGACATTTCCCTCGAATGGACGGGGCGCCTCCCGAGTATCGTCCATCATCCGATGAAAACGCGACTGGTGGCGCTTGTTACGCCCTATGCCCAACAATTGGTGTTGGTCGAACTTACTAGGACTGGCGGGTTCGTCTTTGGCCTATCGGCAACATAATTGGACAATTCGGCAATAGAGATTTCTGGCATGTCTCTAGCAGTTATTCTTCGCCATTCGCGCTTAAACGACTAACGTCACAATAAATGCAAAGGGAAAAACGCATGTCCGACCTCCGAGTTAAGTCACTTCGTCTTGTCCTGTTGGCTGTGGCGCTCGTCTTACCAGCACAAGCCCAAACCGATGGCGCTCCCCATTACAAAGTCGATCCCTTCTGGCCCAAGCAACTTCCCAACAAATGGATCGTAGGCCAGGTGGGAGGCATGGCGGTGGACAGCGAAGACCATATCTGGGTCCTGCAGCGACCCCGGTCAGCTACCCTGGACGAGCTGGGCGCGGCGCAGAATCCTCCGCGTAGCGATTGCTGCATGACAACCCCGGCGGTGCTGGAATTCGATATAGCAGGTAACCTGATCAATTCCTGGGGCGGCCCGGGTTTCGTGCAAGATTGGCCGACGAATGAACATGCCATCTGGGTGGATAAGGGCGGAAGCGTCTGGATCAGCGGTGCAGGCGTCGATGATCGCCAAGTTCTCAAGTTTACACCTGACGGCCACCAAATTTTGGAGATCGGGCGCAAGTCGAAAAAACCTAAAAACAATCAGGACACAACCATGTTGGGCAGGGCCGCCGCTATCGATGTAGATGACGCTGCGCACGAGGTCTACATCGCCGATGGCTACCTGAACAACCGTATCATGGTGTTCGACTCGGATACCGGTAAGTTCAAACGAGGCTGGGGAGGCTATGGAATGCCTCTGAGTCAGGTCTCAAATTCCGTCGAACAGATCGAGGGTGAAGTTTCGGCAGCAGGCCAAATTTTGCCATACGCCCCTAATGACCCGCCGGATAGACAATTCCGCTCGCCCGTCCATTGCGTTCGTCTCGCCAATGACGGAATGGTTTATGTTTGTGACCGGCATAACGACCGAATCCAAGTATTCACGAAGCAGGGGAAATTCATTCGGGAATTCTTCCTGCATCCTGAGACATTAGGGAATGGATCAACCTGGACAATGACGTTCTCACACGACGTCAGCCAAAAATACATGTTGGTGGTGGATGGCGAGAACAACACGATCTGGATCGCAACACGTAGTGACGGCAGAGTGATTTCAAGTTTCGGGCATAGCGGGCGGAATGCTGGGCAGTTCCACTGGGTGCATCAAGCGGCCATGGATTCGATGGGAAATCTTTACACCGGTGAGGTGGACACCGGCAAGCGTGTGCAGAAATTCGTCCTAGACAGGTAGGAACTGACATTCGCCGGATGATCCCAGATTGACCTGGAAATTAGCGCCGCTCTGGGCCCCTGAAGCCCCTGAACCGTGCTCGGGGCTCGTGGGGCGGCTTCTATGCCTGGCTGACTAGGCGCGTAACCAGCGCAGCCCCAGCGGCGAGGAACTGGGTGCGAAGTTTCGCACCAGCTTCTTTGCCAGCGACCGCCTAGGGCGCCAGCGTGTGTGGCACGACCTGATTGGAAGGGCCCTGGGATCTGCACGGGAAAGAGAGCCTGATGCGTCAGCAGGGCCTTAAAACGCGTCCCAGACGGTGTCGGCCTCCCTGACACCGGTAAAAGCGCCAAGCGGCCGCCATCGCCTTCAACATGTTGGATGACAGCTTCAAAGGCTTGCATTCGTGGGCGACTTCGAGCGCCGCTTCAAGGCGGTGGACGCACGGATCGGCGAAGTGGTGCGGCATATCCGACTGGGCAACACGGTCCAGGACCGCCGTAAGCTTCAGCTGGACGGCAAGCAATATATCGACGTCACCAGCCGCCTGGCAGACGGCGGTCCCAACAGACGCCAACCGCGCTGCTGGACGAAGCGCACCGAATCCAGACGGGCAACATGATTTGTGTCGTCGGCCCGCCGACGATTAGCTTCCGGCGAACCGGCGGGCTGTTAATTGGGCGGCATGAGAAGGTGGACGCTCATGATGACAAACTCGCTCTTCACGTCCTGGAACTGGTGGGCGGTGTCGGGCGGCACCATGACGTAATCGCCTTCGACGATGTGCCGCTTGGTGGCGTCCGCAATGCCGGTGCCGACATCAGAGGTGCTGCCGGGGCCGGGACGCGGCGGCTGGATGCCGGTCAGGTGCCCGCCCATGGCCAGATTCGCCGAACCTTTCAGCACATGCACCAACTCGGCCTGGCCGTGATGCACCGTCGGCGGCGTCACCCCTGTGCGGTATTCCAGCAACACGAGATAGGGCGCGACGCTGACGATCGGCACCACAGAATTGATGGTGGGCGATTCCTGGTTCGCCTTGGCCCTGGCGATCAGCGCGGGAATATCTGCGCCGGACCGGAACAGCACATCGGGGGGGGCCGACTGGGCGGCGGCGGGCTGGGCCAGCACCGGGACCGCCATCACCGGCAGGATGGCGGCAAACAAGGCATGGACGATCTTCATTTTTCTCTCCCTAGGCAAAAAGGGCCGGGTTATCCCGGCTCCCTCGGGCAATCCGGCCTATTGTTTCGCGCTGGACTGGACGTCGTAATTGTCCATCCCGCTTTTGACTGCAAGACCGAAAAGGTGCGCGCCCCACCGGTCTTTCACTTCAGGGCTTCAGCCGTTAGAAACTTCCTGCATGTAGAGGGGGCAAGTACGACATCGCCCCCTCCCCGGACTCGGTCGAGCGCTTAGAATTTCGCGGAGAGACCTACCGAAATCACCCGTCCGAGCGGATTGGCTACTGTCCGGTCATAACCTCTGCCGCCGGCCGTCGTTCCCTGGATAAAGGGTGGCGATGTATCGAACAGGTTCTTAGCATCGATATAGATCTGGTCGCCTCCCAATATCCCATCCAAGAAATTATAGGCTGCGTGCAGGTCGAGCGTAGTCAAAGAGTCGACCTTGTCCCCGCCCCCATTTGGATTACGATTCGCATCAAACGTCAGCGGATTGACCGTTCCCGCTCCCCACATACGATACGACCCGGTGAAATTCACAAAGGCGTCAATTGAAAAGACACTGTCAGTCCAACCCAGATTGAGACGATTGCGGGTCTGGACCGAAGGGAAGTTGGCGTTGTAGCCAGCCGTATTCAAGATGCTGAATGTATTGGCGCCCAGACCAGCGGCGTAGTTATATCGCGTAAACTCCGTCAGAGAGTCCCCAACCGTGAACGTGCCCAAAGCGGTATCGAACGAATATTGACCATTCAGATCGATGCCGCCGATATCCAGATATAAGACGTTCGCCTGACTGAAGTCGAACAGGAAGTACGCGACCGTCGGCATCGTTCCCACCTTGAGAGGCAGTCCTGCCGTCTTCGCTGTGATCTGGGCTTGGGTACATCCGGTCGGGCAGACCGTGAACTTGGGCTGCAGAGCCGCCGTGGAAACTTCGGCGCCGACCGACGGCGAAAGAACACCGCCCTTTAATTTATTATTAAAGTACGTGATCTGCGCGACAAAGCCCGGCAGAAACGAGGGCGTAATTTCGGCGCCGATGGACCAGCTGTTTCCAGTTTGCGGCTTCAAAGTATTTGCACCGCCACGATAGAAAGTAATGCCCGGCACTGCTGCAGTGCCCGCCTGGCATACTGTGGCAGCAGCAGCACACCCCGGCAGAACGCCAGCGATACCCGGAAACGCGGCGGTCGGAATATTGAACGCCGCACCATTGATATTCGCATAGTCGCCCACCTGCGTCTGGGCGGCATTGTAGGACTGGCTTGGGTCACCAATGCTGTCAAGCGAAGGCGCAACGAAAGACGTTGCATAATTCGATACTAGCTTGAACCCGTCAACGATCTGCCAGCTTGCTGAAACCTTAGGATTGGTGGTCCCACCCACATCAGAATATTCGTCATGGCGACCGGAGAGATCAATGTCGAATTTCTGCATAAGCGGAACATTCATATTGGGAGAGACCAAAGGAATCGCAAGTTCGGCGTACACTGACTGCACGGTATGCGCGAATCTATATTCTGCGGCCAGCGAGCCTTTCTGAGAGGTCCCGGTGCCGTTGGGCGCGATGACCTGCTGGATCAGCGCAGCGTGGAAGTTTTCCAGGCCAGCCGCGACCTTCACAGGTCCTGCGGGCAATGAAAACAAGTTGCCATTTAGACCTACGGTAAGCTGCTCAAAATTATTTAAATTGTTGGTGAAGCTGTTGCCGGTCAGGCTGGCGATCACCGCGGCGGATGTACGATTCGAAGACCCAGGGGGGTTCCAAACATCCAGCTCGTTTGATGCGTTCAGCGGGAGGTTTGTCGCATAGACCTGAGTGCCCGCGATGGACGGTGTAGTCAGGCTCCCTGAGCCATTGGTGGTGCCATTAAGCGCAAGGTTGGCGCAGGAAGCACAGAAAAGATTGTATACGTTACTGAACGTATAGTCCTTTCCAAGGCTATTAGTGACGGTGAGTACAAAATTGTCGTCGATATTCCACTCCGCTTTCGCGTTGGCATAAAAGGTATTGGCTCCTTCCTCGTTCAGCGCGAGGGGAACGAGCCCGGACGCAGACCAGTAGACCGTTTCGCTGGTAGCTGCGGAGCCGGGCACGTTCATATAGAAGGAATTGGCCTGCGGGCCGGTCGCAAATACCGTAGACGTCACAGTTCCAGGAGCGTATGGGCTAAACGGCTGGCCGCTCTTGAAGTCTTGGCGCACGTCATAGACGATATTCGCACTAACCGTTACGCGGCCAAATTGCTGCGACCCCTTAATGAGAATGTTGTCTCGCTGTTCTTGAGGCAAATCATCACCCTGGCCGGCATAGTCGCAGGGTGCGTTTGCGCCGGTGTTCGCCACGGGGGCTGTTGAAGTTACAGACGGATAAATTGCCGAGCTGCCGGCAGGCTTAATAGCGGCGGGCGAGCAGTTGAAGCTTGCGTTATTCAGGCCCCCAAACGGGACGTAATTAGAGACGGCGGTGAAAGGCCGCGCAGCGTTCGTCAAATGGCTCTGGAAAGAATGGCTTCCGGCCGCCATGATCCAACCGGAGTCCCAGTCTTTACCCACCAGAAGGCTGGTGTTCCATGTTTGATAGCCATCAGCGACACCAGCCTGACCGGTAATCAACGCGCCGTCGTAGTGACTTCGGGTGATGAAATTGACCACGCCCGCCACCGCGTCCGAACCGTAAATTGAGGACGCGCCATCAGCCAGCACGTCAACGCGCTCCAGGGCGATCACCGGAATGATGCCTGGATCGGTCTGCGAATGCTGCTCACCGCCCTGGGGCAAGCGGCGGCCATCCATCAGTACCAGCGTGCTGTTACTGGCGCTGGCCGCCAGCTGATGAATGTTCGGCGCGTAATAATTGGCGTAGCCTTGCCCCTGGGGGGCGCCCCCGGAGGAAGAAAGGGCTGGAATTTTACTGAGAAGCTCTACCATGCTGGCAGGGGCGCTCGCCTTGATTGCGGCCTCATCAACAGTGATAACATTGGAGCCGATTGGCGCTATTCCGCGAATGCTGGTGCCAGTAACAGTAACGGCCTCTACCGATTCCGCGTCCTGCGCGGAGGCTGTCTGAAAACCAAATGCCGTCGGCACAACAAGTACCGCAATCAACTGCGCAACGCGCTGCCGTGAAACTATTCCCACCTTGTAATTCCCCTTATTTGTCGCGTTTCCGACGCCAGCCGTGCCCAATTGAAAAAACTTCGGCATTCTTCAGCGCTGTCGTCAATCTCGCACCAGTGTCGAAATCCGTCTTTGATGGATCGGAAGCTGAGTAGGACAGCTGCGCATTTTGTCACTTTCGGAACGAGCGCATGGGTGCCCCGCGATGAATTTCCGCAGTGGATTTTAGCTTGGACGTGCCAACGAGTGGGCGGCTTTACTGATCGAGCGGGACGGCATAAATGTGAAAGCTGCCCGGGTCCCTCCCCTTCAGGTCGGCATTGCGCTGGAAGTCGAACTTGGATTCCAACACCCAGGCAGTATTGCCGACCGGAGTCACGGCCACCGGCAGTTCGAAGCCGGACTTGAGAACCTTGATTTTCGCCGTATCGCCGCTTGGAAGAACTTCTTCCACGCGGCCTTCCTTCAGACCTGCCCCTGGGCGCCCCTGCCCTTCGATCATCAAGATGCGTCCATCGGCCGACAGGCGCATGCCGTCGGGTTGATACAGCGGCAAGTCGGTTGTCAGCATGGTCCCCTTGCCCGCGGTGCCATCCTTGTTGACGTCAACTCGGTAAAGGTGATTACCGACATAGGTGTTGGTGTAAAGCTTTCCGTCCCTGGCCCATACCAGCCCATCCAGCGTGGGATCCGACGAATCCTGCGTGTACCACGGCATCAGCGTCTCAGCGCCCGGCACCAACTTGAGGATACGGCCCTTGATCGTGTCCGAAACGTAGATCGCACGGCCTTTTATTGCGATATCGTTGCACAGGCCGCCACCCGGCAAATCATAGCTATTCAGTTTTTTTCCGGTTTTGAGCGCAAAGCTTTTTAGCGTCGCGGTATGCTCGTCCATCTTATTGTCGCACACCCAGAGAATGTTGGCCGCTTCGTCCGGCAAGACGCCAAGGACGAAATGAAGGTCGCCTTCCTTCTGCGAAATCCAAGGCTCCGCATAAGCCTGCTTCGGCCCAGCGCGATAAATTTTCCCGGTGCCGCTGCCGCCGATATAAATCGTTCCATCGAGCGTCGCGCCCATACTCTCCGGAAATACTTTTTGGTCATCGATCACGATGTCTGTTGGCGCGGCCAGCGCGGACCCGCACAGATCGAAGGCGATCCAAACGAGCGCAAACAGCTTGATATACGCCATGTACTTTCCCTCGTTTATCCCATCCTCGGCTTTATCCGGGCATGGGGCCGCTACTTCGGCGTCAGCTGAAGCAGCTTTCCATCGTCTGTTAGGACATAGACCGCGCCCTCGGGCCCGATCCGGACATCGCGGACGCGATTGTGCATATCCAAAAGGAGCGGCTCTTCGTTCACGACCTTGTCTCCGGAAAGCGAAAGGCGATCCAGCATCCTGCCGCGCAGAGCACCAATAAAGACACTGCCTTTCCATTGCGGAAACAGATTGCCCGTATAAAAGGCCATCCCCGAAGGCGCGATCACCGGGTCCCAGTAATATAATGGCTGTTCGAAACCTTCCTTTTCTGTAATGCCCTGTCCGATCGGTTCGCCAGGATAATCAATGCCATGGACGATGACCGGCCACCCGTAATTTGCGCCGGGTCGGGGGCGCAGCAGCTTATCGCCGCCTCGGGGGCCATTTTCGCTTTCCCACAGTTGACCCGTGACCGGATGTATCGTCAGGCCTTCCTGGCTGCGATGGCCATAGGACCATATTTCCGGAAGGGCGCCGGCCTTTCCGATGAATGGGTTGCCGGCGGCCGGTGCGCCATCGGGCGTAATGTGGATAATCTTGCCCAGATGGGTATCCAGCCGTTGGGCCATATCCCAGGGCGGCGAATTCGAACGGTCTCCGATCGTCACAAACAGATTGCCGTCGCGGCCGATCGCGATGCGTCCACCCTGGTTGTACGCTACTGTCTTGGGGGGGGGAGGAGGAAAAAAAGAGAAAGGAAGAGGAAGAAAAGCAGAAGCAGCAAGAGC
>JBEHXB010000001.1:0-29878 GCA_048498895.1 Pseudomonadota bacterium | reverse complement strand
CCCAACATCCCACGGCGCGAAATCGGACCCATGCGAGCCTCCCCAAAACCCCTTTGACAAAGCTTACGAGAGAAGCGGCGGCGGCAAAACCCCGTTCTTCGCATCCAGAAAACGGATGCCGCACTGCGAAAGATAATCCACAATGCCGTCGTAGAACTCCGGAAGGCGCGTCGGATCGTCGGCGGTACCAGTGGGGACATAGATGACCATTCCCTGACGCGCGCGGGTCAGCAGGACACGATAAGTATTTGCCAGATAGGCCTGCAAAATGCTGTTCCGGACGGTTTTTCCACCGCGAGCCCTGAAAGTCGCGACAGTCCCACCGACCTTCCACCCGGCGGAAATCCGCATCCCAACAGACACCGACCCAATCCAGTTCCAGCCCCTGAATATCGAACTCTGTTGCCGGGTCTTCCAGATAGAATGAGGAGCGCACATCCGTCCTGGCATCCAGGAACCAGTGCGGCGCATCGATATCCTGGCGCACAACCAGGCCACACGGCTTCAGGCGCAACGCGCCGGAAGACGCCACCAGACCAAACCGCTCGGACCCGCGTGCCTTCGATCGCAGCCAAACGCGCGCCGCATCCAGGTTTCGCGTCAGGAAGATCGGATAATCGGCAGACAGCGTGTCGTGCAGGACTTTTGCCCGCTGCCCATTGCCCGCCACGACTTCATTGATGAAGTCCGACAGGGTCTCGGCCCGAAATGATCGCACTGTCACCGACAAATGCAGACGGGATTCGGTTTGAACCGCAAGGCCGGACAAATCCTTGGCCAAGTCGCGTCCCCAATTGTAGACGGGTTGATTCAGCTGGTCCGAAACGTAAATCCGCCATTCGCGAAAACGTAGTTTAAGCGCGCGAAACCATTCCGTCAGGCCAGCTTCGCCATCGTTGATCTCTTGTCCACCGCCGACCAGGCAGACGATGACACACCAATCCTTGTGGCGATCCATCACGCTGATGAGGAATTCCGGCTCTGATTGCCCGAAGTCCTTTATCCCATGCTTGTCGCGCATGGCGCGGCCGATTTTATGGCCGTTCCAAGCGCGCTGCGCCTCATCAAAGACGACCACGCGTTCCACCGGCTCGCCGTCTTGTTGAAGATAGTAATCCCGGAAGTGATGAATGTTTTGAATGAACGATTTTACCTTGCGTCGCGCTTCACCGACGCGCAAACCCAGGCGCGCGTGTTCATCGCGCGCCAGCGCCTCGCGCAGCACGTCGACCAAGGGACCGTTGCCGGACAGAAATACCGCGTGCTCGTCCTCGTGCACGCGGGTTCGTTGGGTAACAAGATTCAGGCCAGCCAATGTCTTGCCTGCACCAGGAACACCGGTCACGAAGCAAATCGTCTTTTGGTGATCTCGCTTCGCCTGCTCGATAATTTGCACAAGGTGCGCATTTGTGACACTCAGATTTTCCCTGCCGGCGTCCGAACGCGTGATCTCCTCCACGCGATGGTTGCCATAAAGTGCCTGAGCGGCCTGGATAATCGTTGGCGTCGGCTTGTAAGCGCTGGACATCCATTCGCGCGGGTCGAGCGGCGGCTGACCAGCATATTGTGCCGCCATTTGCCGAAGCGTGATTGCCAGTCCCCGGCCACTGACCAGGATGGGATGGGCGATGTCATCGGGAAAAAGCACCAACTGCGCGGGCCGGGTGACGGCATCCGTCGCAATTACCACCGGCACGATGGGCCGCGCATGACTGCCGACATGAAAATTCTTCAGATCCAGCGCATAATCCATGACCTGCTCGATGGCAGACGAATTGAAAATTTCCGCCCCGACCTTGAATTCCAGGACAAAGATGATCCCCGCCAGGATGATAACGACATCGGCGCGCTTGCCCATCCGCGGAATGGCAAATTCAAACGCGATCCATCCCTGATCCAAATCCCGCAACTCGTGTTGCAGCAGCTCGATCTGTGATTGCCACGCCAGACGCTGCGCCGGCTCCAGATCGTGCGGATGGTGCGCAGCCAGGTGCCCCAAAACGGTCTCGGGCTGTTCGCGTACAAACTGCGAAATATCGGAATTGTAATAGGCCAGGCTGAGCCTGGGCTGTTGCACGTTCATTTCCCCCACCCTTCGCCCAGCTTAGAGCGAAAAATCAGGTCTGCAACACCGCTTCGATCAGGCGGGGGCCGGGGCGGGACATGGCGTCGGCGAACTGGGCGGCGAAGTCGGCTGTGGTTTCGGCGCGGCTGGCTTCCACACCCATGCCTTCGGCCTGTTTGACGAAATCGATCACCGGATCGGTCAGGTCCAGCATCGACAGCGCGCGCGGGCCGGGATTCAGCGCGCCCACCCGCGACAATTCGATGTTGAGAATGTTGTAGCTGCGATTCGCGCAAACGATCGTGACGACGTCCAGCTTCTCGCGGGCCATGGTCCACAGCGCCTGGAGCGAATACATCGCCGCCCCGTCGCCGGACGCCGCGATCACCTTGCGCGGCGGACAGGCCAGCGCCGCGCCCACCGCCATCGGCAACGCATCGCCGATGGCGCCGCCGGTCAGGAACAGCGCGTCGTGGCGCGGCCCCGTCTTCAGCGCCGCCTGGATGCCCGGCCCGGCGGTGAGCGAATCGTCGGACAGGATGCAATCGTCCGGCATCAGGCGCGCCATGACGGCGCCCATCGCGGCGCTGGTCAATGCGCCCGGCGCGGGCATGTCGGGGCGCAGCAGATCGACGATGCGGCCCGGTGCGCGCGCATCCAGCGCGTCGGCCAGCGCGACCAGCGCGGCGGTGGCGTCCTCGCGCGGTTCGGCCAGGGTAAGAAGCGCACATCCCTCCGGCGTTACCCAGCCCGACCTGCCCGGATAGGCGAAAAAGGTGACGGGCGGCGGCGCACCCACCAGGATAATCTGTTCCAGGCCGGACAGCCGTTCGGCGATTTCTTCGCCGAAATAGGGAATGCGCTCGATGGAGGGCAAGCCCGCGCCGCGGGTGATGCGCGGGGTGAAATAGTCGTGGGCAATGCGCGCGCCGGTCCTGGCGGCGATGCGGCCAGCCGCGCGCAGGCCCGCTTCCTCCAGGCAGCGGCCGCGCAGGATCAGCATCGAGCGCTTTTTGTTCGCCAGCGCGGCGGCGGCGGCCTCGATCCGCCCGGCGTCGACGGCACGCGCCGCGGGCGCCGGCAAGGGCGGGGCGGGGCCATTTGCTTTCGACCACGCGCAATCGGCCGGCAGCACCAGGGTCGCCACCTTCCCGGGTGGTTCCTGCGCGGCCGCCACGGCGCGCGCGCCATCGCCCGCCACTTCATCGGCATGGCGGCTGTGGTGCAGCCAGTCCGACACCGGCCGGCAGATGCCCAGTATGTCGCTGGTCAGCGGCGCCTGCTGATACTGCGCATGGGTGGTGGCGTGATCGCCCACCAGATTGACCAGCGGCTGGCCGGCCTTGCGCGCATTGTGCAGTTGAGACATGGCATTGGCGAAACCCGGCCCCAGATGCAGCAGCGTCGCCGCCGGCGCGCCCGTCATGCGCGCATAGCCGTCGGCGGCGCCCGCCGCCACACCCTCGAACAGGCAGAGCACCCCCCTGATCCGTGGCTCGCTGTCCAGCGCGGCGACGACATGCATCTCCGACGTGCCGGGATTGGCCAGGCACAGGCGGATGCCGCAATCGGCAAGGGTATGGACCAGGCTTTCGGCGCCGTTCATGGCAGATACCGGGTATCCCCGGCCGCGAGCCCCAACTCGCGGCGTTCGGCGCTCGAATCGATCCACCGGATCGATTGGCCCGGCCGTTGGCCGGTCACGCCTCACCCATCTTCGCCCGCTCGGCCTTGCCGTGCGACAAGAGCATCTCGTCCGAGGTCACGGTGACGAAATCGAAGCCCTTGCTGACCATCTGGCGCGCATATTCGGCGCTGCTGCAGTGCATGCCCGCGCGAAGTCCGGCGTTCTTTGCCGCCGCGAGGATGCGGTCCACCGCCGCCATCACCACGGAGTCGGTCTGGTTCTGGCGCGCCTCGCGCCCCAGCGCCAGGCCCAGATCGGAGGGGCCGATATAGAGCATGTCCAGGCCCGGCACCGCGGCGATCGCGTCCAGATTCTCCAGCCCCTTGCGGGTCTCGATCTGCACGATGGTCAGGATGGTGTCGTTGGCGTGGGTGACGTAATCGGGCCCGCCATAGAGAAGCCCGCGCTTGGGTCCGAAACTGCGATAGCCGGCAGGCGGGTAATGGCAGGCGCCGACGAATTTCTCGCAGTCGGCCGGCGTATCGATGTTGGGGCAGATCACCCCATAGGCGCCCGCGTCCAGCGCGCGCATCACATCGCCCGGCTCATTCCATGCCACGCGCATCAAGGGCACCGTATCGGTGGTGGAAATGGCCACGAACATGGCGCACAACTGCGCGAAATCGCTCTGGCCGTGCTGCATGTCGACGGTCAGGCTGTGCCAGCCCTGATGCGCCAGCATTTCGGCGGCGAGGATGCCGGGCAGCGTGATCCAGCAATTGAAGACCGGTTTGCCCTCTGCCCAGATCTGACGGATTCGGTTTGGACGCATGGGGTCAACTTAGACAAAGTGCCGGCGGGCGGAAAGCAGCCTGATCGGGATCGGCGCCGACGGCGGGCCCCCGGCGGGCAAAAAGACCGCGCCGGTCACATTTGCATGGTCCAACCCTCGACGCCCATGGCCGCCTGGCGGACGGCCTCGGTCAGGGTCGGGTGCGAGTGGCAGGTGCGGGCTATGTCCTCCGACGAGGCGCCGAACTCCAACGCCAGCACCACCTCGGCGATCAGGTTGCCCGCTTCCGGGCCGATGATGGCGCAGCCCAGCACACGGTCGGTCTTCGCGTCCGCAAGAATTTTCACGAAGCCGTCGGTCGCCATGATCGTCTTGGCGCGCGCATTGGCGGTGAAGGGGAATTTACCCACCTTGTACTGGACGCCGGCGGCCTTCAGCTCCTCCTCGGATTTTCCGACGGTGGCCACTTCCGGAAAGGTGTAGATCACCGAGGGAATGGCGTCGTAATTCACATGGCCGGCCTTGCCTGCGATCAGTTCGGCGCAGGCCACGCCCTCGTCCTCGGCCTTGTGCGCCAGCATCACGCCCTCGCGGCAATCGCCCACCGCATAGATGCCCGCCACATTGGTGCGGTAATGATTGTCGGTGACGACGCGGCCGCGTTTGTCGGTCGCCACACCCACTTCGGCCAGGCCCAGGCCCGCGGTGTAGGGCACCCGTCCGATGGCGACCAGCATCACGTCGGTTTCGATGACGCTTTTCTCGCCGCCGGCAGCCGGTTCGACCGTCACCTTCAGCCCGGCTCCGGTCTTCTCCACGCCGGTGACCTTGGTGGAAAGCTGGAAGCCCAGGCCCTGTTTGGTCAGCACACGCTGGAACGCCTTGGAGACTTCCAGGTCGACGCCGGGCGTCACGCGATCGAGAAATTCGACCACCGTGACCTCGGAGCCCAGGCGGCGCCAGACCGATCCCAGTTCCAGCCCGATCACGCCCGCGCCGACCACCAGAAGGCGTTTGGGAACGGACGCAAGCGCGATGGCGCCGGTGGAGGAGACGATCTGCTTCTCGTCGATCGTCACGCCCGGAAGCTGGGCGACATCGGAACCGGTGGCGATGATGATATGCTTTGCCGAAAGCTCGCGGGTCTTGCCGTCGGCCAGCTTGACCGAGACTTTTCCAGGCGCAGTGATCCTGCCCTCGCCGACTATGCCCTCGACCTTGTTCTTCCTGAACAGGAATTCCACGCCCTTGGTCAGCTCGCCGACCACCTTGGTCTTCTGGGCCATCATCTGGGGCAGGTCCAGGCTGACCTTGGCCTTGATGCCCAGCCTGGCGAAATCGTTCTCGGCTTCATGGAGGCGCTCGGAAGCGTGCAGCAGAGCCTTGGAGGGAATGCAGCCCACGTTCAGGCAGGTGCCGCCGAAGCTGCCGCGCTTGTCGATGCAGGCCGCCGCAAGGCCCAGCTGACCCAGCCGGATCGCCGCGTTGTAGCCGCCGGGGCCACCCCCGATCACAATCGCGTCGAATGTATCCGCCATGTGCCTGAACCCTTCAGAATCCTGGCCGGAACATACTCATTCGGGCGCCTGGGAAAACAGCCCCAAACGCATGGCGGGTGGGCTTTTTTGCTCAACCACCTCCGGCGGCGCCTTTTGCAGCCCACGCAGGCCTGCCTCCCCTTTTGGCGCGAAGCGCCTCCAAAGGGAGGTGGTTTCAGCGAGCGAAGGCGACCTTTGGGAGCCGAGCGGAGTGAGGGTGGCGGCCAAGCCACCCGAACGAAACCGGAGGGGTTAGGAGGAAGAATCCGGGTCGGGAAAGACCAGTTCGACCACCGTGCCGCTGCCGGGATCGGAACGGACGCTGGAAATGCCGCCCAACTGCAGCCCGAAGGTCTTGATCAGGCGGCTGCCCACGCTTTTGTCGGTCTCGTCCAGCGAAAATCCGATGCCGTCGTCGGCAATGGCCAGCTTGAGCCTGCCGCCCGGCACGCTGGTCAGGCTGACCCTTATCACCCCCTGCTTGCCGCCGGGGAATGCGTGCTTGAAGATGTTGGTCAGGGCCTCGACGGTGAACAGGGCCAGCGCAACGGCGACATTGCCGGAGACGACGCGGCTTTCCACATCCACCTCGATACGGACATGCTCGCCCGACATGCCGCCGGCGATCTGGTGGCTGAGCTCGTGCAGAAGCTGGCTGATGTCCAGGGTCGACTGGTCCTCGAGCTCATTGAGGATGCGGTGGACCAGCGCCAGCGCATTGATGCGGGTCTGGGCCTGCAGCAGCGCATCCCTGGCGCCGATTTCCTTGACCTGGTTGGCCTGGATGGACAGAAGGCTCATCACGATCTGAAGATTGTTCTTCACCCGGTGATGAATCTCGCGGATCAGGGTGGTCTTCATCTCCACCGCCTCGCGCAGGCGCCGGTCGCGGTCCTGGATGCCGCCCGCCATCTCGCTCATGGCATCGCCCAGCTGCTTGAACTCGGCTGGAGCCTCGGCCAGGTCGGGACGGATGGCGTAATGGCCGGTGCGGTAGGCCGCCGCGATGCGGCGCAGATAGGCAATCCACTGGTTCACCTGGCGGTCGGTGGCCAGGCGGATGGCGAACCAGGCAAAGCCGATCATCAGGATGGGCAACAGGAAATCCAGGCCCACATGCAGATAGGTGGGACCGAACAGCCTGCCCTCGCCCATCGCGAAGGCCACGAAGATCGTGTTGCCGATCAGCGCGGCGTTGCCATAGCGCCAGGTCACGCCGCGGTCGTCGGTGGCGCTGGCGGTATCGACCCGGGTCCCGGAGGTCAGCGCCGCATCCGTGATGGCGCGCGCCACCCTGGGATTGTTGGTTGCGATCACCTTGCCGCTCTTGTCATAGACGGCCACCACCGCCCCCTTCGGCAGGTTGGAGGCGCGGATCATGTAGTCGATCCAGTGGGTATCCAGCGCGATCGCCACCGTGCCGTCGAAACTGCCGTCCGGCTTCTTCAGCGCCAGCATGGCGCCGATCACCGGCTGGCCGGTGACCTGGCTGATGATCTCGCGCGAGACGGTCATGGCGGCGGTGGTGCGCGACTGCTGGAAGATGTCCATTTTTTCGACGTTCAGGCCCTTGGACAGCGCCATGGCCGAACAGACGACATTGCCCTTCGCATCGATGCGGGTGAGGTTGGAGAAATAGCGCACGCCGATGAGCGTATCGGACAGCACGCCGTCGCAATTGCCGCTCATCGCGCGCACTTCCGAAAGGCTGCCTACCGCGCGCAGCACCTGTTCGGCGGCCGCCAGCAGGTTCTGGTCGCCGCCGGCCACGGTGCGCGCCGACTGCACCAGCCGTTCGTGAATATTGGCGATGTCCAGGCGGGTCCGCGCCACGCCCTGGAAGATGGACACCATCACCACGGGCAGAAGCGCCAGCGTGACGATGAACTGCAGCCGCTGGCGCAGCGCCCAGCCGGAAAATCGGTGCTTCAGCAGCTTATTTGATGCGCTTTTTGGCGAGATCTTCGGACCGGCCAGGACTGAGCTTATCCAACTGGTCCATGATCTCACGGGCCGCATCTCCCCCCGCCGGACGCGACACATCGTTCAGGGCGCCGCTGCCGTCCAAAATCTCTATCAATGTCTTGCGCGCCCGGGCAACCCGGCTTTTCACCGTACCCACGGCGCATTTGCAGATCGCAGCCGCATCTTCATACGAAAATCCGCCCGCGCCCACGAGAATGAGAGCTTCGCGCTGCTCGTCGGACAGATGCTTGAGCGCGCGCACCGTGTCGGAAAGTTCGGCCGAATAGACCTGGTCCTCGCCGCCCCCGGGAATTCGCTCGGCCGCATCCTGGTCCCACGGCGCCTGGCGCCAGGCGCGGCGGCGGTCGGAATAGAACTGGTTGCGAAGAATGGTGAACAGCCAGGCCTTGAGGTTGGTGCCGGGCTGGAAGCTGGCGCGGCTCTGCCAGGCCTTGACCAGGGTCTCCTGCGCCAGGTCGTCGGCCGCTTCCTGGTTGCCGGTCAGCGAGCGGGCGAAGGCGCGCAGGAACGGCACCAGGCCCAACAACTCTCCCTTGAAGTCCGGATTTTCCGGCTTCGGCGACATCGCGGACGGGCTCGGCGTAGGCATCACGACACCTGATTCCCGTCATCGGGGTTGCTGGCCTGATCGATCTTGCGCAACAGGTCCAGGAATTCGTCGGGCACCGGCTCCTGGGCCACATCGTCGTACATGCGGCGCAGTTCGCGGCCGATCGCACGCTGGCGGGCCCGGATGGCGCGAGCCTTTTCCGTCGGCTTCTCTTCACTGGACACGGTCGTATCCCATTGCTGCATCATGTCTGGCCAAGCCACTCCCTGGCGCCCGGCGGCCAACGCGGCCCCGGACGATCCTTCGATCCCTACGCCCCATCTCCCACTCCCTTCGAGGTTCCAAACGAACTGCCGGCATGATGGTTCCGGCACCGTGGGAACTTTTTTGACTGGCCTTAGTTCCTTATTCGAGCTTTTCTTTTCGGGCCGAAGGAGCCACCCATGAGCATTTCGCAAACTCTTGCGCCGCACCTGCCGTATCTGCGCCGCTATGCCCGCGCCCTGACCGGGTCGCAGGCCAGCGGAGACGCCCATGTCCGGGCCGCGCTGACCGCACTTTTGTCGGGCGACCACACCCTGATGGAGGGGGTACCCCCGCGGGTCGGCCTTTACCGGCTGTTCCACGCCATCTGGCAGTCGGGAGCCGAACACTATGATGAAGGCGCCCAGCCGGGGGGCGCCGCCAAGAACCCGGAGGCGCGCCTTCGGGCCCTGTCGGCCTCCAAGCGCGCCGCCCTGCTTCTGACGGCAGTGGAAGCCTTCAGCCTGGAAGAAGCCGCGTTCATCATCGACGAGACGCCCGAAGAGGTGGAAGCCGCCATCCTGGGCGCCCAGAAGACCATCGACAGCCAGCTGGCCAGCAAGGTCCTGATCATCGAGGACGAGCCCATCATCGCCATGGATCTTGAGAACCTGGTCAGCGAGCTTGGCCACAAGGTCGTGGCCATTGCCGCCACCAAGGACGATGCGGTGGCCAAGGCGAAGTCCGAGCGCCCCGGCCTGGTCCTGGCGGACATCAATCTGGGCGAAGGCGGCAGCGGCATCGACGCGGTCAGCGAAATCCTGACCTCCTTCGACATTCCCGTGATCTTTATCACCGCCTACCCGGAGAAACTCTTGACCGGCGAGCGGCCCGAGCCCACCTATCTGATCGCCAAGCCGTTCCTGCCGGAAACGGTGCAGGCTACCGTGGGCCAGGCCCTGTTCTTCCATCCTGCGGCGCGGGATGCCGCGGCGTAATGGCGTAATTGAGCAAGCACAAGGTTGTCCCCAAGCGGGGATGTTAGAAAATTCGAAACACGGAGTTTGATGTCATGGCCGCCCGTAAAAAGAGCACCGCCAGCGAAGAACTGACCGAGCCCGCCGGCGCGGGCAACATCGAGGCGCGGTTGTCGGCATTGAAGGCCGACCTGGCAGCCTTGCAGGCGGATATGAAAGGCCTTTACGGCGATGTCAGCGAAGTCGCCTCGGAACGTGCCGCCCAGGCAATGAGGACGGCCGAGGAGCTGGCGGACAAGGCCATGGCCCTGGCCGACGAAGTCGCCGGCGACGCCAAGGCCCGTGCCCTGGAATACAAGGAAGAGGCCGAGGATTGGGCCGAGCAGAATGCCGAGGACCTCAGGGCCCAGGTCCGGGCCCAGCCGCTGACCTCGCTTCTGATCGCCGGCGGCGTGGGTGCCTTCCTGGGGGCGATTTTCCTGCGGCGCTGAGCCGGTTTTCCTGCGCGTTTAAAATCACCTAAGGTGATTGTGCCTATCCTGCTCCCATATCAGGGAACACCGGCATATCGGGGAACACCGGGACCATGTTCGCGCGACTGACAGCCAAGGCCATTTTCGGCGCCATCGCCATTGCGCTCGCCTTCTTCGGTGTCGGCTTCCTGGGCCTCGCGCTGGCCAATCTCCTGCTCGATCTGCTGGGCGTGGCGGCAAGCTATGCGCTGGTGGGCGCCATATTCGTCCTGCCGCCGCTGGTCTGGGCGCTGGTGGTGATCAACCGCCGGCCGCCTCCCAAGCCCCAGCCCACCGCCGGCTCCGGCCAGGTGGTGCGCGCCCTGCTGGCCGCTGTTGCCAAAGAGACACCGTGGTTCGCTATCATCGGCGCGGGCGTTGCCGGCGCCTTCGAGATGTTCCTCAGTCGGCGGAAAACCCGGAAATAGGGACGAAGTCCTTTCAGCACTTCTGTGGATAACGGGGAACCGGGCTCCTGAACCGGGCGTTTGTCTGTCCTAGAGTTGAACGCAGGGACGACAGTCATGCTTGGATGGGCGCTGACCTTTCTGATTTTGGCACTGGCCGCGGGATATATGGGCTTTTTTGGGCTGGCCGGACTGGCCGCCACCATCGCCAAGCTGCTGCTGGTCGTGTTCGTCATTCTGTTGATTGTCAGCGCCTTTTCGGGCGCGCTTCGCGGGCGTCCGCCCGTCTGATTTTTACCTGCTAGGGAGGAGACGCGCCGTGCATATTCCCGCCCGTATTATCGAACATCCGCTCGAGTCCCTGCTGGCGGGAGCTCTCCTGCTTGTGGTGCTGCTGGGTTCGGCGGAACGAGGCCGCGACGGCGCCACAACCCAGCCGTCCCCGCCGAACACGGTCCAGCATCAGAAATTATGAAAATTTCCCGCCGGACAGGAACGCTTTAACTTGCCCGCCATTATCTGAGACGAGCGGACGTCCGATCCGGAACGCCCCCAGCCCCTTCGACAGCCCGCCTCGGGTGTCCGCTCTCAAAAATGCCGCGCCAACGCGCGGCTTTTTTGCTTTCCGCGCCCCTGTCGCGGGCGCCCCTTGCAGGCAGACGGCGCTGCCGGGCAGACAGACCCCTGCCGGCGCAAAGGCCCTAGGGCATCTTGCCGATCGACTCATGCCTGGGCCCGCCGACGGGGTAGAGCATGTAAGGCGCCCCCGCCCCCTGAATCTGCGTGGGAAACCCGGTATAGCTGAAGTCCTTGTCCAGCAACTGGTGCCGGTCGCGCCTGAGCGACACCAGATAGATCAGCCGGCCCTTCAGCAACCCGGGTGACGGCGAAGGCGCGTCCGGATAGCGCTGGGGCTCATTCACCTGGATCACCCGCAGCGAAGGCTCAAGGAAGCGCAGCCACGCGGTCGTCTCGTAATCGGTGGTCACAATGGCATCGGCCAGGTGCGCGCGGGTGAGCGCGGCCGCGACAGAGGCCACCGGCTTGAACTGCCGCCCAAGGATGCGCGCCACCGGATCGTGCCTGAGGGGAATGACGCTCCAGCCCGCCTGGGCATATGCCAGAACCAGCATCAGTGCCGCCAGCGGCAGGGCGGGCAGCGAAATCCATCGCCAGTGCCCTTCCGTGCGGAAAGCCGCGGCCGCCAGGACCGACAGCATGGGAAAGAGAAAACAGGGCCAGTTGCCCTGCACGCGCGCATGCAGGGCGTGCATCAGGAAATAGGCGAAAGCGGTAGCCACCAGCATGGCGGGCAGAAAGAGCGGCGTGCCGCGCCTGCGCCCCGCCCAAAGCCCTGCCAGCATCAGCACGAAGACCAGCGGTGTCGCCAGTCCGGCCTCGGCAGCCAGGAATTCTCCCAGATAGCGCAGGGTGAAATGCCCCTTGTCGATCCGCCCGAACTGAAAGGCGAAGGTGTCCCACTGGTGGCTGGACTGCCAAAGAAGATTGGGCGCAAAGATCAGCAACGCCAGCGCGCCCGCCGCCCACGGCCATGGTGTCAGCAGCCAGCGGCGCTGATCGCGATCCGCAACAAGCCAGATCACTGTGCCCAGGCCCAGGAACAGGGCCGAGAATTTCGACAGAAGGCCCAGGCCCGCCGCGACACCTGCCGCGATCCACCAGGACGGCTTTTTGGTTTGCCGCAGTCTGCACAGGCACCAGAAGAACAGGGCGCTGGTGACGATGGAGGGCATGTCCGGCGTCGCCGCCAGCATTTCCACCGACACCATCAGGGTCAGGTTGAAAGCAAGGGCGGCGAAAAGGGCTTTGCGGTCGTCTCCCAAAAGAAGGCGGCCGCTGTCCCACACCAGCCATGTGGCGGGGATGGACAGGACAATGCCCGAAAGCCGCACGCCCAACGATGTGTCGCCGAAAAAACGCGTGCCCGCCGCGATCAGCCATGCGATGGCGGGAGGATGATCGTAATAGCCGGCGGCCAGATGCTTTGACCACAGCCAGTAATAGGCCTCGTCGGCCGAGAGCGGCAGGACCGCGGCCATTATCGCGCGTGCTGCCAGCAGAATGGCGATGCCGGCGACAGCGGCGCCCCTGACCGACAGGACCGGCTTCATCTTGCCCGCCATACGAACAGGGTCGACATGGCATAATTCCACAAGGCGCTCATGATCGCGCCCGCGGCGCCGGCCACCAGCCAGCGCGAACGGTCGACATAGAGCCAGGAAGCCAGGTCGATATTGGCCAGGACGCCCACCGAGGCGAACACGCAGAACAGCACGAAACCGCGCAGCATGGCCCAGCCTTTCAGCCGGCGGTCGCGGTAGGTCAGTTCGTTGTTGAGCAGGAAATTGCTGGTCATGGCCACCAGGGTGGCGCAGGCCTGGGCGACGCGGAACTGGTCGGCCATGTCGTCGGGCAGGACGAACAGCGCGGTGCGCAGCGCCAGCAAATGAACGGCAAGACCGATGGTGCCGACCAGCGCGAAGAAGATGAAGCGCGGATCGACCAGATCGCCGGTCATCTTGGCCAGCAGCAGGCCCAGGAATTCCACTCCGACCTGGGCGTTGAATTTGCTTTCGCCGTCGAAACGCTCGCCGAATTCGTAGGGCTGCTCGGCGATGCGCAGCGACGGGCCGGCGGTGACGGCGATGTCCAGCAGGATCTTGAACCCCACCGGCGACAGGCGCGGCGCGAGCCGGTCGAAACGGTCGCGGCGCATCATGAAGAAGCCCGACATGGGATCGGAGAGTTCGGTGCCCACCAGCCTATGCGTCAGCCGGGTGGCCAGGCGCGAAATGGTCCCGCGCGACCCGGAGAAGGAGGCCGCGCTGCCGCCTTCGGCATAGCGGGTGCCGGCCACCAGGTCGGCCTCGCCCCGCCTCAGCCGCTCCAGCATTGCCGGCAGCACCCGTTCGTCATGCTGCAGGTCGGCATCCATCACCGCCACAAAAGGCGCGGCCGACGACAGCATGCCTTCGATGCAGGCGCCCGCCAGCCCCCGCCGTCCCACCCTGCGGATGCAGCGCACGCGCGGGTCGGCGGCAGCAATGGCCTTGACCGCATCGGAGGTTCCGTCGGGCGAATTGTCGTCGACAAAGATGGCTTCCCAACCGATGCCGGCCAGGGCCTGATCCAGGCGCCGCACCAGTTCGGCGACGTTGCCACGTTCCTTGAAAGTCGGAACCACGATGGACAGGTCGGAGGCGGGCATGCGGGAACTCGAAGCGGCGGATTGTCTTGGTGACTGCACCGGCGTGAGCCGTCAAGTGCGGCCGGTCCCCGGCCTGGGCCGTCCGGCTCCCGGCGAACAAGTTCCAGCCTTCCGCCGCCCCCGCGAGACGCATGCAACTGGGCTCATTCTGAGGCGTTGCCACAAAATGAGCAGCCTCGCGATTCGTTCACATAGCCTGGCGGCCGGGCTTCCGGCCGGCCCGTTCCTGGCCGCGCCGCGCGTTCTTGTGGTCGAAGACGAGATGGCCGTGGCCATGCTGATCGAGGACATGGTGTGCGAGCTGGACTTCGAGGTCGCGGGCGTGATCTCCCGGCTTGAGGACGCCATGCGCACACTCGACAGCGAAAGCTTCGACCTGGCGATGCTGGATGTCCACTTGAACGGAAAGACCGTCTTTCCTTTCGCCGCCGAACTCCAGACGCGCGATATTCCGTTCCTGTTCGCCACCGCCTATGGCCGCCGCGGCATACCCGCCGAATTCGCCTGTCATCCGGTGCTGCAGAAGCCCTTCGGGCCGGTCGAATTGCGGCGCGCGCTGCTTGACCTGGCGGGCCGCGGCGATGCCTGATCGGACGACGCTTCCTGGTCTTCAGACGAAAACATCATCTTCACGCGAAGCTTATCCAGAGGATGATTCCCGCCAGCACGCACAACCCCAGGCTGATGTACAGGACCCATCGCATCACACCGAGTTCCTTGCCCTCGCGGGCATCCTGAGCACTCAGGCTGGGAGCGTGTTCGTTTTCTCGGGCCATCGGGTTCTCCGTCTATTCGGCGGCGTGCGCGGGCCCGTCCTCGATCTTGAGACGGGCTTTGAGTTCGGCGATCAAGGGAGCGATATCACCGCTGCCTGACGCCGCATCCCAGGCTTCAAGGATTTCCAGCCGCTCCGCATCGTCGAAGCGCCGGTCGCGCAGGACATCGGCCGGCGAACGATAGATGCGTGCCGGATTCTGCTTGATATCGTCGAACAGCTTTTTCTTGGTCATGCCTGCCGTGACCTCAGGTGCTTGTGCTTCAGATCCGCCCGGCCAGCGCCAGCACCAGCACGATGACGAGGACCAGACCAAGTGTACCGGTCGGATAATAACCCCAGCCGCGGCTGTACGGCCACGCCGGCCAGGCGCCCAGCAGCAGAAGCAGCAGCACGACGATCAGAATTGTTCCGAGCATTTGAAATTCCTTTCTCAGATGACATGGCAACACGCCGGCCCGTTGCCGGTTCCCGCGATTTCACGTGAGAGTTTGTTCCGCCGGCTTCGTCTTTTTCTCGGAACAGGGCCTTTCGTCCTCGCGTTGCCATTGTTGCACCGTCCGGCTGGAACATGGAGCCAAGCATGCGCCGTCATGTCCTGTTGTTCTGCAGCGCCATGGTGGTGGCGGGCCCTTCGGCGCAAGCCGCGTCATCACCGGCGGACATCGCACAGACGCATCGCCTTGAATTGGCGTGCGAGAAGAAGGCGCCGCGGTTTCCGCCAGGGGCGGCGGCAGCCGAAACCAAAATGGTCGCGCTATCAGACCTGGCGCATCCACCCAGTCACATCGCCGTCGCCGGTGTGCGCGACAGCGACGGCAGGATGGTGGGTGCCGTCCAGCGCGTCGTGCTTGCGCATGATGGCGCGCCCGCCCGCGTTGCTGTCGCAATGCTGCACGATCAGGGCCACCTCATCAGCCTTGACGCTGCGCGCCTGCGCTATGACGCGAAAGACAACGAGATTCGCCTGCCGCAGAACCTGTTCAGCAGGTAGTGCCCGGTGGCACCGGGCCACCCGAAGCCGGTCGCATGGTTGACGGTTCGCTTGGCGCAGGCTCGCCGGTGCAGCGCAACAAAGCCCCCATGGCGGCCGTTGGGCGGCCGGCTTTTCCGCGCCCGCAGAATTGTTTTGGACATGCTTATGGTCCTATTCTTTGGGAGGGTATTGGGCTGAGATGCGATGTCGCTGATTCCTGCTTCGTATGTCGAGAAAAGCTGGCGCAAGGCGCTGGCGGGCCTGGAATATGGCGATCTGGAATTCATCGCGCCGAGCGGCGAGGTGACGCTGGCGAAGGGCGCCAATCCCGGCCCCACGGCGCGGTTTGAGATCCAAGACTGGGATGTGCTGCGCCGGATCCTGGCGCGCGGCGACATCGGGCTGGGCGAGGAATATATCGCCGGAAGCTGGAATACCGACAATGTCGAGCGGCTGGTCAGCCTGTTCCTGCTCAACCTGGATCATTTCGCGGAATTCTCGGACGGCAACCTCATCAACCGCCTGGGCTTTGTGATTCACAACGCACTGTTGCGTCGCAATTCCATAAAAGGATCATCCCGCAACATCGAGGCGCATTACGATGTGGGCAACGATTTCTATTCCCTCTGGCTTGACCGGAGCATGACCTATTCCTCGGCGCTCTTTGACGGTGCCGCGGACCTCTACCGGGCCCAGCAGAACAAGTATGAGCGCATCCTTTCCAAATTCCAGGCGGCGCACGCGCGGGTGCTTGAGATCGGCTGCGGCTGGGGCGGCTTTGCCGAACGCGCCAGCGCCGACGGCCATCGCGTGACAGGACTGACCATCTCGCCCGCCCAGCACCGGTTCGCCACGGAACGGCTGGGCGCCAACGCCGAAATCCGGCTGGAGGATTACCGCCGCTGCCGCGGTCAGTTCGACAATATCGTCTCCATAGAGATGTTCGAGGCGGTGGGCGAGAATTACTGGCCGCAATACTTCCAGGTCATCGCCGAGCGGTTGACGCGGGGCGGGCGGGCGGTCATCCAGACCATCACCATTCGCGACGAACTGTTCGAAAGCTATCGCCGCCGCAGCGACTTCATCCGCCACTATGTTTTTCCCGGCGGCATGCTGCCCAGCCTGGCCCGCTTTCGCCAGGAGGCGGAGCGCGCCGGCCTGAAATTCGCGGGCGCATTCGGCTTCGGCAAGGATTACGTGCGCACCCTGCGCGATTGGCTGGCGCGCATGCAGGCCCAGGAAGTCGCCATCAAGGCGCTGGGTCACGACCAGCAGTTCCTGCGCAACTGGGAATTCTATCTGGGCATCTGCGCCGCCGCCTTCGCGGTTGGGCGCACGGACGTGGTCCAGGTTGAACTCATAAACGCCTGACCGGACGCGGCGGGCGAGAGGAAGCCGAAGCGGCAGGGATTCATTTCATCACATCGGCAAAGGTCAGCCTTGCGTCGAACAGCGAACGCACCACCAGCTGGATCCGGGTGGAGACGCCGAACCGGCGCTTGGCGTCTTCGATATGCTTGTGCACGGTGGATTCGCTGATCCCCAGAAGCTGGCCGATTTCCCAATCGCTCTTGCCCTGCGCAACCAACACCACGCAATCGCGCTGGCGCGGCGTCAGGCTTGGCATCGCGGCGGGCGCGGGAGCAGGGACTTTTCCGCACAGCCGCTCGGCCGCGTCGAAGGCCAGCGCGCCGACATGGTGCGCCGCCGCCAGACCCTCCAGCGGCAGGCAGGCGCCGTTCTTCATCGCAAAGGTGCAACAGCCGGCAAAGACCGAATAGCCGCCCGATCCCTCCGGCCCGCTAGTCCTGTGGACTGGAACCGTCATCGCCGCGCCGACGCCCGCGGCCACCGCACCTTCCAGAAAGTCCCGCCGGCCGGCCGTCGGCGTCACAAGGCGCGCAATGTCCGACCACAGAAAGGGCACCAGCGATTGGGCGGCGGCGGTCAGGACTGCGTCTTCGTCCGGCGAGCGCGCGATGCGCCAGGTGGGGGGCATGTCGGCCAGCCAGACCGCGCCGCACGCGCCCTGCAGCAGGACATGGTGGAAACCAAGCGCCCGCGCGGCATCGCAAAGCGCCGCGCGCAACAGGGATGGCCCCACAACCGCACGTGCCGCCCGGGAAAATTCCTGAACGACGCGGCCGCGCATATCGGCGAGGGCCGGGATCATCTGCGGTGCTTCGCGCATTGGAGGAGTCTAGCGCGCAAATCACGCGGCGCGATGTTTTTTGCCGGGACGGCCTGGCCGGAGCCGCGGCCGGCAACCCCGCTGAAGGCGCCGGTTGCAGATGCTGACACGGTCCTGCTTGCGCGGCGTCGCCAGTCAAAGTTTTCCATGCCCGGCGCTCCGGATATTGCGGCCGAAAGTCGCTCCCCCTGCCGGTTGGCGCCGACCATAAATTCGCTGTTTTCAGGTGCGAGATGGGCTATGAGAAGCCCGCTCCCAGAGCGTTAAGGGTTGTTCATGTTTCGCAGGAGTTTCACGGCGCTGGCGGTGCTGGCATGCACGACGGTAGCGGCCAACGCCGGAGGTGATCCGGTCAGGGGCGCGAGTGTGTACAAGCGTTGTGCCATCTGCCACACCGACAACAAGGGTGGCGGCGACGGGCTGGGCCCCAACCTTTTCGGTGTCGCCGGGCGCAAGGCGGCCAGCCGGCCGGGCTTTTCCTATTCCCCGGCGCTGCAGAAATCCGGCATCGTCTGGACCGAGGGCAATCTGACCAAATGGGTCGAAAAGCCCGCGCGCATGGTCCCCGGGACCAAAATGGCGTTCAGCGGCATCACCAGCAAAAAACAACAGGCGGACCTGGTCGCCTATCTGAAAAAGCTGAAATAGCGGCCGCAAGGCAGGCTGCGGCAGGATGACACACCGGGTCTCATCCAGGACACTGCAGCATTGTAGCGACCGCTTGCGCCCAACCGTGGCGATTCGTTGACACGGCTTGGCCCCCCCGCCTAGTTTTTGCGCTGCACAACAAAGCGATACCATCCGCGCTGTCTATTGGCGGCGCGGGGCGCCGGTATCCAGGGGGCAAGGCACGCCATGAAGGTACTGGTGCCCGTCAAGCGGGTGATCGACTACAACGTCAAGGTCCGCGTGAAGCCGGACCAAAGCGGCGTGGATCTGGCGAACGTCAAAATGTCCATGAACCCTTTTGATGAAATCGCCGTGGAAGAAGCCGTGCGGCTGAAGGAAAAAGGCAAGGCGACCGAAGTGGTTGCCGTGTCCATCGGCCCGCAGCAGGCGTCCGAAACCATCCGCACCGCCCTGGCGATGGGCGCGGACAGGGGGCTGCTGGTCAAGGCCGAGGGCGCGGTGGAACCGCTGGCCGTGGCCAAGATCCTGAAAGCCATCGTGGACGATGAAAAGCCGGACCTGGTGATCACCGGAAAGCAGGCGATCGACGACGATTCCAACCAGGTGGGCCAGATGCTGGCCGCCCTGCTGGGCTGGGGCCAGGGCACCTTCGCCCATTCGATGGAACTGGACGGGCAAACCGCGAAGATCGCCCGCGAGATCGATGGCGGCCTGCAGACCGTGGAGGTGAAGCTTCCGGCGGTGATGACCACCGACCTGCGGCTGAACCAGCCGCGCTATGCCTCCCTGCCCAACATCATGAAGGCCAAAAAGAAGCCCATCGTGGAGAAAACTCCCGCCGATTATGGCGTCGATACCACGCCGCGCCTGAAGGTGCTGAAAGTCAGCGAGCCGCCCCGGCGCGGCGGCGGCGTGAAGGTGACATCCGTGCCCGAGCTGCTGGACAGGCTGAAGGACGCGGGGGTGATGCCGTGACCAGTCTCGTCATCGCCGAACACGACAATACCGCGCTGAAGGATGCCACCCACAAGACCGTGACAGCGGCGGCAGCCGTCTCCGCGCCCGTACACGTGCTGGTGGCGGGCAAGGAATGCGCGGCCGCGGCGCAGGCCGCCGCGAAGATAGCCGGCGTCGAAAAGGTGCTGCTGGCGGACGCGCCCCATCTGGACAGGATGCTGGCCGAACCGATGCAAGCCCTGATCCTGTCGCTGGCAAACGGCTATGACGCCATCCTGGCGCCGGCCACCACCACGGGAAAGAATTACCTGCCGCGCGTGGCGGCCAAACTGGATGTGCCCCAGGTTTCGGAAGTCCTGAAGGTGGTTTCGCCGGACACGTTCGAGCGGCCCATCTATGCCGGCAACGCCATCGAGACGATCGAGGCACCCGCCGGCAAGAAGGTCATCACCGTTCGCACCACCGCGTTCAAGGCGGCGGGAGACGGCGGGGCAGCACCCGTCGAAGCGGTCAGCGTGCCGCCCGATCCGGGCCTGTCCGCCTTCGCAGGAGAAGAGTTGTCGAAGTCCGCGCGGCCCGAACTGACCAGCGCAAGGATCGTGATTTCGGGCGGGCGCGGGCTGGGTTCGGCGGAGAATTTCCACCTGCTGGATTCCATCGCCGACAAGCTGCATGCTGCGGTGGGTGCATCGCGCGCCGCCGTTGACGCCGGCTATGTCCCCAATGACTATCAGGTGGGCCAGACCGGCAAGGTGGTGGCGCCGGATCTTTACCTTGCCATCGGAATCTCGGGCGCCATCCAGCATCTGGCCGGTATGAAGGACGCCCGGGTCATTGCCGCCATCAACAAGGACGAAGAGGCCCCGATCTTTCAGGTCGCCGATTTTGGGCTGGTCGCCGACCTGTTCAAGGCGCTGCCGGAACTGGACGAAGAGCTCGCCAGGCGCGGTTACAAGTAAAGGCAACGGATATGACCATTGAACGCATTGGAGTGATTGGCGCCGGACAGATGGGAACCGGCATCGCCCATGTGCTGGCGCTGGCCGGCTATGACGTGATGCTCGACGATCTCAACAAGGAGGTGCTGAGCAAGGCGCTGGCGCGGATCGAAAAGAACATGCAGCGCCAGGTCGCCAAGGGTGCGATCAAGGAGGAAGAGATTGCTCCCGCGCTGGCGCGCATCCGGACCACCTCGTCGATGGACGACCTGCAGGACCGCGACATGGTGATCGAGGCGGCCACCGAAGACGAGGCGATCAAGAAAAGAATATTCCAGGACCTGTGCACCCGGATCGCCCCCGGCTGCCTGATCGCCACGAACACTTCGTCGATCTCGGTGACACGGCTGGCGGCGTCCACCGACCGGCCGGAGAATTTCATCGGCCTGCATTTCATGAACCCGGTGCCGATCATGCAGCTGGTCGAGGTCATCCGCGGCATCGCCACCAACGACACGACGTTCCAGGCGGCGCTGGAGATCGTCAAGCGCGTCGGCAAGACCGCGGCTTACGCCGAGGATTTCCCCGCCTTTATCGTCAACCGCATCCTTCTGCCGATGATCAACGAGGCGGTCTATACGCTGTATGAAGGCGTGGGCAACGTCGATGCCATCGATACCGCCATGCGGCTGGGCGCCAATCATCCCATGGGTCCGTTGCAGTTGGCCGACTTCATCGGCCTGGATACCTGCCTTGCGGTGATGCAGGTGCTCTATGAAGGGCTGGCCGATTCCAAATATCGCCCCTGCCCGCTGCTGGTGAAGTATGTCGAGGCCGGATGGCTGGGCCGCAAGACCGGGCGCGGCTTCTACGATTACCGCGGGGAACATCCTGTTCCCACGCGGTAATTTTTTGATTGTCGCGTGGCCTCGCCACGTTCCGGGGCGCGGGAAGCATCCTGTTCCCACGCGGTAATTTTTTGATTGTCGCGTGGCTTCGCCGCGCTCCGGGGCGCGGGGAACATCCCGTTCCATGCGGTAATTTCTTTGATTGTCGCGTGGCTTCGCCGCGCTCCGGGGCGCGGGGAGCATCCCGTCCCGACCCGCTAGACCGCGAGGCGACGAATTCGTGGCCTGTGCGGGAGCGAGGAGCGATACGGGTGCCATCGCCCGCGCAACGGGACCGCACGTCGGACGCTGAACGGCCGCGCCCCTAGCTGCCGGTGATCCGCTTGAAGTACTTGACCGCTTCCGGCGTGGCCCATTCCGCCGGACCTTCCGCCTTGGCGATCACATTGCCTTTTGGGTCGATCAGCGCCGTCATGGGCAGGCCATAGGCCTTGAACTTTCTCACCATGGTGATGTCGGTATCGACGAAAGTTCCCAGAACGCCTGCCTTGTGGCTTTTCAGGAAGGCGTCGGCCTGCTCGGCGGTGTCACGGCCGACATCGACCGCGACCACCCGAAGGCCCGGCACATGGCGTGACAGGGTGGCCAGGGCCGGAAGTTCGGCCACACAGGGCCCGCACCAGGTCGCCCACAGGTTGAGCAGGACATAACGGCCCCTGAAATCGGCCAGGGCGTGGCGCCGGCCCGCCGCGTCGGAAAAGGTGACCTGGGGCGCGGGAGTTGGCGGATTTTGCAGCTTCAGCGTGGCCAGCGAGGCCGGCGGTTCCAGCCCCTGATGGACAGAAAGCAGCCCTTTCCCATATAGGATGCCCAACGCCACCGCGAGGACGATTGCCAGGACGGTGATGATCTTCGCGGGTCTATTCATCTCTCGTAACTGTACCTGGCCGGAACGGACTTATGAGCAGCAACAAGATGTGGGGCGGCCGCTTCGAGTCCGGCCCCGCCGACATCATGAGGGAGATTACCCCCTCGATCGATTTCGACAAGCGCCTGGCCGCGGAGGACCTGGCGGGCAGCCGCGCGCATTGCCGCATGCTGGCGGCTGAAGGCATCATTTCCAAGGATGACGGCCAGCAGATCCTGGCCGGGCTGGACGCGATCGAAAAGGAAATCGCGGAAGGCAGCTTCGCTTTCAAGCGGGAACTGGAAGACATCCATCTCAATATCGAGGCGCGGCTGGCCGAACTGATCGGCCCCGTCGCGGGGCGGCTTCACACCGCGCGTTCGCGCAACGACCAGGTGGTCACGGACTTCCGCCTGTGGGTGCGGGCGGCCTGCGAGCGCGCCGACCGGGGCCTTCTGGCGCTGCAAAGAGCCCTCTATGCGCAGGCCGAGAAGCACGCCGCCACCATCATGCCCGGCTTTACCCATATGCAGGTGGCCCAGCCGGTGACCTTCGGTCATCACATGATGGCCTATGTCGAGATGTTCTGGCGCGACCGGGGCCGCTTCGAGGACGCCAGGAAGCGGCTGAACGAATCCCCGCTGGGATCGGCAGCGCTGGCGGGCACCTCGTTTCCCATCGATCGGGACGCCACCGCGCTCATCTTGGGCTTCGCCCGGCCGATGCGCAATTCCATGGACGCCATCAGCGCCCGCGACTTCGCGCTGGAATATCTGGCGGCCTGTTCCATCTGCGCCGTCCACCTGTCGCGGCTGGCGGGCGAGCTGGTGCAATGGTCGACGCCGGCCTTCGGCTTCGTGAAGCTGTCGGACGCGTTCACCACCGGCTCTTCCATCATGCCGCAGAAGCGCAATCCCGACGCCGCCGAACTGATCCGTGGCAAGACCGGCCGGGTGCTGGGCGATTTCGTGGCGCTGGCGACCGTGGTGAAGGGCCTGGTTCTGACCTATGGCACCGATCTGCAGGAAGACAAGGAGCGGGTGTTCGACGCCGCCGACACGCTGGAGCTTTCACTGGCGGCGATGGCGGCGATGATCGCCGACCTCACCGCACAGCCCGAAGCCATGCGCCGCGCCGCCGAGCCGGGCTTTCCCACCGCCACCGACCTGGCGGACTGGGTGGTGCGCGTGCTCAAAAAGCCGTTCCGCGAGGCCCATCACATCGCCGGCTCCATCGTCAGACGTGCCGAAGCGCTGGGCGTGACCCTGGACCGGTTGCCGCTGGCGGAGATGCAGGCCGTCGATCCCGACATCACCGAAGACGTGTACAAGGTCCTATCGCTGGAGGCCTCGGTCAATTCGCGCATGAGCCTGGGCGGCACCGCTCCCCCAAGGGTAAAGGAGCAGCTGGCCTATTGGCGCGAGAGGCTGTCATGAACCGCCTTGGCATCGGGTCGCTTCTTGTGGTTGCGGCGCTGGTGCTGGCCGGCTGCGGGGTGAAAAACGACCTCGAGCGCCCCAATGGACAGCCCACCGCCAAGAGCGAAAAAGATCCCTCCAAGCCTCCCTACCCCATCGGGCGTTGAACGGGCATGGATCGCCCAGATCCAATAAATCCAGGCCAATAAATCCAGGCCAATAAATCCAGGCCAATAAATAAAGAGCGACAAGGTGCATCATTTCCAATACCGCGATGGCGTCCTGTGCGCCGAAGGCGTGCCGCTGACCCTCTTGGCCGAAAAGGTCGGGACACCCTTCTACTGCTATTCCACCGCCACGCTGGAGCGGCACTACAAGGTGTTCGCCGACGCGGTGCCCAAGGGTTCGCTGATCGCCTTTTCCGTCAAGGCCAACGGCAACCTGGCGGTGCTGAGAACATTGGCCAGGCTGGGCGCGGGCGCAGATGTGGTGTCGGGCGGCGAACTGGCCAAGGCGCTGGCCGCAGGCATTGCCGCCGAAAAAATCGTCTTCTCCGGCGTGGGCAAGACCGAAAAGGAAATGCGCGCGGCGCTGGCAGCGGGCATCCACCAGTTCAATGTCGAAAGCGAGCCGGAACTTGCGGCGCTGAATACGCTGGCACTGTCCATGGGCCGGCGCGCGCCCGTGACCTTGCGGATCAATCCGGATGTGGACGCCAGGACCCACCACAAGATCACCACCGGCACGGCCGAGACGAAATTCGGCATTCCCTTTGCCCATGCGCGCGAAGCCTATGCCCATGCCGCAGGCCTTGCGGGCATCGAGATCGTGGGCGTGGACGTGCATATCGGCAGCCAGATCACGGACCTGGAACCCTTCGAGACGGCCTTCGGCCGCGTCGGCGAACTCATCGCCATGCTGCGCGCCGACGGCCACAATATCGCGCGCCTGGACCTGGGCGGCGGGCTGGGCGTGCCGTACGAGCACAACAATGAACCACCGCCCGATCCCGCCGCATACGGCGCCATGGTCACGCGGGTGACCAGGGATTTCGGCTGCACGCTTTGCTTTGAGCCGGGCCGTCTGATCGCCGCCAATGCCGGCGTGCTGGTGTCGCGCGTGATTTACGTCAAGCGTGGTGACGCCAAGACCTTCCTGATCATCGATGCGGGCATGAACGACCTGATCCGGCCGGCGCTGTATGATTCCCATCACGAAATATTGGCGGTGAAGGAGCCGCAGCCCGGTTCCCCGCGGCCGCGCTATGACGTGGTGGGGCCGGTCTGCGAGACCAGCGACCTTTTTGCGGCGGACCGGCCGCTGCCGGAACTCGAATCGGGCGATTTGGTGGCGATCATGACCGCCGGCGCCTATGGCGCAGTGATGGCCAGCAGCTACAATGCCCGTCCGCTCGCACCGGAAGTCTTGGTGTCGGGCGACGAATGGGGCATCGTACGCTCCAGGCAGAGCTATGACGAGCTTATCGCGCAGGACCACATTCCCGCCTGGCTGGGCGGGTGAACCACTTGAGCGCCGTATCGCGCTCAGCCGCGCATTGCTGGCGGTCGAACGCATCCTGCCGCGGCTATGGCCTGCGTTCGGCTTTGGCGGCTTCTATATCGCGCTGGCCCTGACGGGGCTTTTCGAAATCATTCCCTGGCCGGCCCAGGCCTTGCTTCTGGCCGCCACCATCACCGCCATCGGTCTTTCGCTGGAAGACGGATTCCGCGATTTTCAATGGCCGCACACCATCGACGGCGCGCGGCGGCTGGAACGCGATAACGGGCTTGTGCACCGCCCCATTTCCGAGCGCGGCGACGCATTGGCGGGCGCCGGCACCGACGCTTTCGCGCAAGCCCTGTGGAAGCTTCATCAGGCACGCACGTTGCCGGGCAGGCTGCGCCTGGCCCTGCCCCACACCGATCTGGCCGCGCGCGATCCCAGGGGCCTGCGCTGGTACCTGCTGATCGCGCTGGCGGTGGGAGCGGCGATGGCGCGCAGCGATACGGGCGCACGCCTGATCGGCGCCTTCGACAGCGGCGCGGGCGCCGCCGCCAGCATCGACGCCTGGGTCGATCCGCCGCCCTATACCGGCCTGCCGCTGATCACCCTGCATCCCGGCGACGGCAGGATCACGGTGCCGCAAGGTTCGGTCATCAGCCTGCGCGTGCATGGCGCGCCGCGTACGCCCGGGCTGGTTGCGGGCACCAATCAGGCGCCGCGCTTTGCCGGCGAAGACGGCGAATATGCCAGCACCTTCGTGATCGCCCGCGATGCACGGCTGCGCGTGCAGGTGGGCGGTCATGCCATCGGCAAGTGGGACATCCGTGCCGTGCCCGACGCCAGGCCCGTCATCGCTTTTTCCGGCAAGCCCAAGGCGACGGCGCAGCTCGCCACCGACTTCGCCTTCAAGGGCAGCGACGATTACGGGGTCACGCGGGTGCATGCGATCCTGAAGCCGCATGGCAGGCCCGGCAAGGCGCTGGTCGTGGACCTGCCGCTGCCGGAGGCTTCCGCCAAACAGGTTGCGATGCATTCCTATGTCGACCTGACCGGTCATCCTTACGCGGGGCTGACCGTCGATGCCCGGCTGGAGGCGCGCGACGCAACCGGCCAGAGCGGGCTTTCCGATACCGTCACCTTCCGCATGCCTGCGCGGGTCTTCACCGATCCGCTGGCGCGAGCGCTGGTGGAGCAGCGCCAGCGCCTGGCCACGTCCGATGCCTCCGGCAAACGCATCGTGGGCGTGACCCTGGACGCGCTGTCGATCGGGCCCGAACGCTTCTATGACAATCGCAACGATATCTTCCTGGCAATCCGCAATGCGTTCTTCGGCGTGCAGAACGCGCGCAAGGAGGCCGATTATACCAGAGTGGAAGAGCTTCTGTGGCAGACCGCGCTGAAGCTTGAACGCGGGGGATTGCTGTCGGCGGCCGAGGAATTGCGCAAGCTCCAGCGCATGCTGGCCGCGGCCCTTGTTTCGGGCGCGCCGCAGGATGTGATCGACGAATTGCTCAAACGCTACAATGAGGCGATGCAGCGCTATCTCGAAGCGATGCAGGCGAACCCCGGCGCCATGAGCCAGCAACCGCTCCCGCCCGACGCCAAGACGCTGGGCGAGGACGACGTCCAGACCCTGATGAAGATGATCCAGCAGCTTTCCGCCGCGGGCGACCGCAAGCAGGCCGCCCAGCTTCTGGCCATGCTGCAATCCATGCTCGAAAACCTGCACATGACACAGGGCAATGGCGCGGGCCAGAGCGCACAGAACAAGGCGCTGAATCAGCAGATGCAGAAATTCGGCGCGCTGATGGGCAAGCAGCGCGCCCTGCTGGACAAGACCTTCCGCCAGCGCCAGGGCCAGGGCGATCCCAAGGATGGCGGCGCGCAGGGCCTGGCCCAGCAGCAGCGCGACCTTCAGAAAGAACTGCAGGACGCCATGAAAGGCATGGACCCCAAGGCCGCCGGCAAGCTGGGCGAGGCGGGCCGCGCGATGTCCCAAGCGCAGCAGAGCCTGGGGCGCGGTGACATGGCCAATGCCGGCAATGCACAGAACCAGGCGCTGGAGGCCCTGCGCCAGGGCGCCCAGCAACTGGCCCAGGCCGCGCAGGAATCGCAGGACGGCAAGCAGGCGGGCGGCCGCGATCCGCTTGGCCGGGGCAACTCCCCGCTGGGCAATTCCGGGGTGAAGATTCCCGGACCCGACGAAATCGCCCGCGCCCGCGAGATCCTGCAGGAATTGCGCCGCCGGGCCGCCGAGATGAACCGGCCGCAACAGGAGCGGGATTATCTGGATCGGTTGCTCAAGGCATTTTAGCCTCCCTGCTTTTAGGGAGAGCGCCGATGAGCCGGTATCGGGCTTTGGTATGGGCGGCGGCTACGCTGGCCGTGGCAACTTCGTGCCTTGTCCCTGAAGATGCTTCCGCCGCGGATGCTTCACCTCACAAAATTCGCTTTGTTACCGTGCAACACGGCGTGCGGCTGGAAGTCCTGGACTGGGGTGGCAGCGGACCGCCACTGATTTTCCTGGCCGGCCTAGGCGCAACGGCCCATGATTTCGACGCCTTCGCACCGCGCTTTATGCACCGGCACCATGTCTATGGCATCACCCGGCGCGGCTTTGGCGCATCCGACAAACCCAGGCCGACGATCGCCAACTATTCCGCCGATCGGCTGGGTAATGATGTACTGGCGGCGATGGATGCGCTGCATGTGGTGCGCCCGGTGCTGGTGGGGCATTCCATCGCTGGCGGCGAACTGAGCTCGATCGCAACCAGGTATCCGCAAAAAATTGCGGGCCTCATCTATCTGGAAGCGGCCTATGCCTATGCGTTCTATACGCCCACCATCATGCCGCTTTATCTCAAGCTTGACATCGACGAGATGCGGACGCGGGTGGATAGGCTGGGCGACAGTCACCTGCCACCCGCATCGGCAAGGCGCGAGGTAGATAATCTGCTCAATGCCAATGCGGCACAGTTGCGCTCTGACCTATTATTGGCGCAGCGGTTCTTGACCTCTTCATCGCGGGCGCGCGAACCCCAAGACCTATTTGCTGATCCCGCAGAGGCCATCCTGGCGGGTGTTAAAAAGTTTGGCGGAACCAAGGTGCGAACGCTGGCCGTCTATGCCTTGCCCGACAAGAGACAGCCGCCACAACCGCCCGCCGCGTCCGGCGCGGATATCGTGGCACAGGCGGCAATCAAGAACCACGTCGCGGACCTGTTCGCCAGAGCCAATCCCCACGCCAAGGTGATTCGCATCCCCAACGCCGAACATGATGTCTTCAATTCGAACCCAGGTGATGTGTTGCGGGAAATGAACGCCTTTCTGGACGGCCCGACCCGCTGAGCGCGCGCCGTCGGCTAACTTGTTACCTGTCCGATATAGGGCAGCGCGCGGTAGCGCCCGGCATCGTCCATGCCATAGCCGACAATGAAATCCTTTACGCCCGGATAGAGCGCGTGATCGGCCCGCGTCACCGCATCGTCATGCAGCTTGTCTACCACCACCACCTTGCGCACCGTGGCGGCGCCCGCTTCCAGCAGCAGTTTGGATGCGCGCGCCATGGTGTGGCCCCGGTCCAGCACGCCATCGATCAGAAGCACATGCTTGCCCTTCACATGCTCGCTCGGCGCGGCCAGCACCGACAGCGCGCTTCCGGTGCGCGCATTGCCATAGGAGCGCAGCCAGATCATCTCGGTCTCCAGATGCACACCTTCCTCGGCCAGCGCACGCACCAGGTCGGCGGCGAAGACGAAGGCGCCCACCAGAATGGGCGCGGCCACCTGGGGCCTCTCGGGCAAGGCGGCCAGCGTCTTGGCGAGCGCCTTCAGCCGGGTCCTGATGTCTTCGGCAGAATAGAGAACCGGGGGCATGCCGCTCACATCGCATCCTTGGCGAAGCGGACTTCAAGATGGCGCGCCGTGGCCGGCGGGCTGGAAAGCCGTGTGACGAACGGCACGGATTGTCCTGGCTTCAGCGTTGTGACCTCGGGCCTGAAGGTCCAGTGATAGAGTTCGCGGTTGCCCGAATCGCTGAGGGTGACGCGGATGGTCTGCGGCACCGGCAGTTCGCGGGGGCCGGTATTGACGATACGGCCGCTGACCGCCAGCACCACCTGCCCATCCTCGCTCTCCCGTTTGTAGTTCACCTGACGGAAATCGATGCCGGTGGCACTGACAGCCAGGCCCAGGCTGGAATAGACACCGGCCGACTGCGGCCAGATCGTCGCGATGTCCTGGCGATAGCGGACCGCCGACACGGCGATCAGCACCACGACAACGATCAGTCCCACCCAGCCGGCCGCCACCGCCAGCCCCGCCGTCAGGGCCCTGCGATCGGGCGGCGCGGCTTCCACACCGGGGTTGAAGCGGACGGTCTCGGGCGCGGGCGCAGGCGGACTGTCCGGCGCGGGCGCCGGGGCTCTTTCCGGCTCGGGCACGGGCGGCTGCGGCTCGGGTTGGGGAGGAGGTGCCTCCGGCTCTTCGCCCATCTGCTGCCAGCCATGGCCGCATTTCGAACAGCGCACGCTGCGTCCGCCGGCCGGAAACTTGGCGCCATCGACCGAATAGCGGGTGGCGCAGGAAGGACAGGTAAGGATCATGCCGGGCCGGTGGAAGATTGCCGCGAAAATAGGGGTCGGGGGCCCCCGGAGCAAGCATGCCAGCCAGACCGTCAACATCGCCCTAAGACGTTCGGGCGCCCCATTTTCCCGGAAAAATGCTTTATGGTTGTTCCATGGTTCGCTTCGAAAATGTCGGCATGCGCTATGGCTCGGGCCCGGAGGTCCTGCGCGATGTCAGCTTCAC